>DASXLU010000231.1:0-21396 GCA_036496065.1 Candidatus Acidiferrum sp. | reverse complement strand
GCAGAATATGCATCTGGCGGTCGTGGATGTCGTCGGCGTTCGGCGCAAGGTGGATTTGGCACTGCTGCTGGACGAGCATCCCGGACCCGGGGATTGGGTTCTAATTCACGTAGGATTTGCCATGAGTAAAATCAGCGAAGCCGACGCCATCGAGCAGATGCAGACCCTGACAATGCTCGGCGAAACCGCCGCGGCGATGGAAGAAGTACGCGGATACGGCCTCGAAAACTCGGAAAACGCAGTGGATTATGGCAGCCGAGGGCCAAAACAATGAAGTTTGTAGACGAATTTCGTGCGCCTGAGCTCATTGGTAAGGCCGGCGAAGAAATTCGCAGACTAGCCGATCCCGCCAGGCACTATCGCATCATGGAAGTCTGCGGCGGCCACACGCATGCTATTTATCGCTTCGGACTGAAAGACCTGCTTCCCTCGAATGTGGAGTTGATCCACGGGCCCGGTTGTCCTGTGTGCGTCCTCCCGATGGGGCGAATCGACGATGGCTTGTCGCTTGCCGCCGACCCCAATTTCATCTTCGCTGCGTTCGGGGACATGATGCGCGTACCGGGAACGCACGGCAGCCCGTTGGAATATAAAGCCCGCGGGATGGATGTGCGAATAGTCTACTCACCAGCGGACGCGTTGAAATTGGCCCGCAACAATCCCGACAAGCACGTAATGTTCTTCGCCATCGGCTTCGAAACTACGGCGCCTTCCACCGCGGTCACTCTCATGCGAGCAAAGGCGGAAGGTCTGCATAATTTTTCCGTGTTTTGTAATCACGTAACGATTATTCCTGCCATCCGCGCAATTCTTGATTCTCCAGATATGCGCTTGGACGGGTTCGTTGGCCCCGGCCACGTCTCCACCGTAATCGGTTGCAGGCCGTACGATTGGATCGCTAAGGATGAAGGCAAGCCGGTGGTAGTGTCCGGATTCGAGCCGCTGGATATTCTGCAATCTATCGTGATGCTGCTGCGGCAACTGCGAGACGGTGAAGCCAAAGTCGAGAATCAGTACAAGCGGGTCGTGCCTTGGGAAGGGAATCGCGCTGCTTTGCGCGCCATGGGTGAAGTGTTCGAACTTCGTCCTTATTTCGAATGGCGCGGTCTGGGATTTATCTCGCAATCTGCGCTGAAAATTCGCTCGAGTTATGCAGAATGGGATTCGGAGCAACGCTTCACGGTTCCTGGAGTGCGAGTCACCGATCCAAAGGCAGCGCAGTGCGGCGAAGTGCTCAAGGGCGTCTTGAAGCCCGGGCAATGTAAATTGTTTGGGCGCGAATGTACTCCAGAACAGCCCGTCGGGGCATTGATGGTTTCCTCGGAGGGATCTTGCGCGGCCTACTATAACTACGAACATCGCAAGCCTGTTACCATCGAAAACGCTGCGGCTAGCTAAGCGAATGAGGTTCCATGGCCACCCCTATCCCGAAGATCAGGTTCCGCGAACCTCAGATCGAAATGGCTCACGGGGCTGGCGGTAAGGCTAGCCGTAGGCTAGTAGAAGGCTTGTTCGCCCCTCTTCTGTTTGGTTCCGCGCCCGGTCCCTTGGGCGACGCAGCGCACATCCAAATCAATGGAACTCGAATCGCGATGACTACCGACAGTTTTGTCGTGAAGCCCCTGCGTTTTCCCGGAGGCTCGATCGGTGAACTCGCGATCAATGGCACCGTAAACGACCTCGCCGTGTCTGGTGCCTGTGCCGAAGCAATCGTCGTAACCTATGTCCTCGAGGCTGGCCTGCCGACAGAAATTCTGGAAGCCGAAGTTCGAGCGATGGCGCAGGCCGCCCAAGCAGCTGGAGTAAGAATTGCCGGCGGCGATACCAAAGTCGTGGAGCATGGCAAGGCCGATGGTATGTACATCACGACAACGGGCATTGGCAGGCTGATTCCTGGCGTGGAAATTTCACCGCTGTCCGTGAAAGCGGGCGACAAGGTTTTGCTTTCCGGGCCCATCGGCGATCACGGCATCACAATTCTGCTGGCGCGCGGCGAGTTGGACCTGGAAGCGGAATTATCCTCGGATACGCGTTCGGTTTTTCCTCTCGTGCATGCACTCGTTCGCGAGGCCGGTGCCGGCGTCCGCTGGATGAGAGATCCCACTCGCGGTGGTGTGGCTACCTCACTCAATGAATTGGCGAGAGATTGTGGCAAAGCCATCGTACTGTTCGAAGAAAAAATTCCCATTCGCGATTCGGTGCGAGGCGCTTGCGAATTATTGGGTCTCGACCCGCTGCACATTGCAAACGAAGGGCAATTTCTGGCGATCGTTTCGCCTGAACATGCCGAATCTGCATTACAGGCCCTGCGCACGGCGCCCGGAGGAGCAGAAGCCGTCGTGATCGGAGAGGTGCGCGAAGAGCCGGCGTGCGCAGTTTCCGTGACCACCCTTTATGGCGGGAATCGCTTGGTGGATATGCTAGTCGGCGATCCTCTGCCCAGAATTTGTTAGGCTGCGCAATGACGACAGGAACGGCACGCACTACACAAATCGAGCAGCGTCTACTTGCCCGCAACGCTGTGTTCGAAACATTCTTCGCCAGGGAAGCGCGACGGCTCGCCGAAGCCTGCCGCGAAATGTCGGAACGATTTCTGCGTGGCGGCCGGCTACTTGCATTTGGACGCGGCCCATACGCTACCGACGCTCAACACGTTTCCGTGGAGTTTGTGCATCCAGTAATCGTCGGAAAACGTGCCCTTCCAGCATTGGATCTTTCGCTCGCGTTCGAACCCTGGCTCAGGGCTTTATTGCAGCCCGACGACATCGTCATGGGTTTTGGCCCTCCGGAAGGCGACCCCGAGGTTTGGTCTGCGCTCCAGGCTGCGCGACAACGGAAAGCGATGACATTCGCTTTGCCTGGAGATGAAGGCTCTTATTTTTCGGCTCCAGCCACCCAAGATCCGTTCATCCATCAGGAACTGACGGAAGTGCTCTACCACACGCTTTGGGAGACGGTGCATGTCTTCTTCGAGCGCCGCGAATTGGGCCACGACGTTGGTGAGGCTGGTTTTCTATATCCATTTCTCGGCAAGAATAAACAGGAAACATTTGACGTTATCGAAGAAGTCGCGTCGTCAATTCAGATGAAAGCTAAAGACGACGCTTACTTGCGCGAGCGTGTTGCTCGCGAAGAGGCGGAACGAATCGGTAACGCGACTGCAGCCATTCGCGAGCGCCTGGATCGCGGCGGCAAGTTGATCATTTTCGGCAATGGCGGATCAGCCACAGATGCGAACGATTGGGCGATCGATTGCGTCATGCCGCCAGCTGGATATCAATCCATTCCAGCCGTCTCGCTTTCAATGGAGCCCGCGAATATCTCGGCGATTGCCAACGATGTGGGAGCCGAGCTGATCTTTCAGCGACAACTGATTGCGCAAGCGCGGCCGGACGACGTAGCCGTTGCGATCTCGACCAGCGGCGGCTCCAAAAACATCGTGATGGCGCTGGAAGAGGCGCGGAAAAGAAACCTGCTTTCCGTCGCTCTACTGGGTTACGACGGGGGAGAAGTAGTGCGGCGGCGTCTTGCCGATTTTCCCCTCATCGTCCGCTCCGACTATATTCCGCGAATCCAAGAGGTGCAGGCGTCCATTTACCACCTGATTCGCGAATTGCTGGAGAGTTCCGCGCATGCCTAATCTGGAACTTTACGGCACGGCGAGTTGCCCCTACACCAGCGAGATGCGCGAGTGGCTGGAATGGAAGGGAAGCGAATTCGTCGAATACGATGTGGAATTGGACCCTGAGGCGCGCGGTCGAATGCAACGAATTGTGCAGCCGCCTTACACAGTGCCCGTACTATTAGAAGACGGGAAAGTGATCCAAATAGGATGGCAAGGCCGCGGATGCGTGGTGGGGAAATAAAAAGGTGAGCTGCGAATGCACGAACTATCTATCGCGATGAGCATCGTGGAAATGGCTCAAGAGGAAGCGCAGCGTCACGGAAACGCCAAGGTGGAGGCCGTCCATCTGAAATTGGGGCGACTCAGTGGCGTGGTGAAGGAAGCGCTGTTGTCATCCTACGAGATGGCGTGCCACGAGACGCCGCTGGCGGGTTCGCAGTTGGTCATCGAAGAAATTCCCGTCGAAGTGTTTTGCCCCAAATGCGAAGGGCCGCGACTGGTCACTTCGATTCAATGGTTTTGCTGCCCGGAGTGTGGGACGGCAACGCCGACGGTCTTGCGAGGCAAGGAATTGGAAGTCACAGCGCTGGAGATCATGGAATGAGTGGCGAGCCACGTTTGGTGGAAGTTCGAAAGAACGTTTTAAAGCAGAACGACGTTGTAGCGCGCGCGTTACGCCAACGATTTCGTGACGCAGGTGTGCTGGCTGTGAGCCTTGTATCCAGCCCAGGCTCCGGTAAAACCGCCTTTCTGGAAAAGGCTTTGACGCTGTTGCATGCCCAATGCCGAGTCGCGGCCTTGGTCGGTGATTTGGCTACAGAAAACGACGCGGCACGATTGGCGCGCAGCCAGGCGCCCGTAAAGCAAATCATCACCGGAACGCTGTGCCATCTTGAGGCCGCCATGGTCGAGAAAGCGTTGGAAGACTGGCAATTGAATCGACTGGATTTTTTGTTCATTGAAAATGTCGGAAACCTTGTGTGCCCCTCCTCCTATGATCTGGGCGAAGACATTCGCGTCGTGCTGCTCTCCGTCACCGAGGGCGAAGATAAGCCGCTAAAGTATCCGACTATCTTTAATAGCTCTGACGTGGCGGTGATCACGAAATCGGATCTAGCCGCGGCCGTTGAGTTTGATGAGGCAGCCGCGCGGCGCAATGTTCAAGCGGTTCGGCCGGGGATGGAAATCTTTAGAGTGTCTGCCAAGACGGGCGAAGGGATGAACGATTTCCTGGAGTTCCTGCAACGCCGCCGCTCCGGCTCTCGTGCCGCTGCCGCAGTTTGAACCAACGCCCCCAGTTCGTATGGCCGGCTCGAACTCCTCCGTCGTCGTCGCCTGGCGCCCATGGAAGATGATTGTGTTATTCTTTACTCTCCTCGTTTGACCTCTGCCTCTTTATTTCATCCAGCGCGTAGCGCTCCGGAGGTTGCAGACATATTCATGGATTCGGATTTGCGCCAAGCTGTCTCTGCATCGGCTCTTGATTGGGCCCATCCCCTCGTCCGCGAGTGGTTTCTGACGCGACTCGGGCAGCCGACAGAACCACAGGAACAAGGCTGGCCCCACATTCTGGCTGGCAAGACCACACTGATTTCTGCACCAACTGGCTCGGGCAAAACGCTAGCCGCATTTCTCGCATGCATTGACAAGCTGGTCCGCAAGGCTCTTTCCGGTGCACTCACCGATCAAACCGAAGTCCTATACGTCTCGCCCCTTAAGGCGCTCGGGAACGACATCAAGAACAATTTGGAAGTGCCGCTCGGTGAAATCCTGCAACTGGCCGGACAGCACGGCCTGCTGATGCCCGAGATTCGTACCGCGGTCCGTACGGGCGACACCTTGATGAAAGAGCGCCGCTCCATGCTCTTGCGTCCACCGCACATTCTTGTCACGACGCCGGAATCGCTTTACATCTTGCTGACCGCGCAGAAGAGCCGCGAAATCCTGAAGACTGTAGAGACGGTTATCGTCGACGAAATTCACGCTATCGCCGACGACAAGCGAGGCGCGCATTTGGCCCTTTCCCTGGAACGTTTAGAGGCACTAACGATCCGCCCGCCATTGCGCATCGGCCTCTCGGCAACGCAGAAGCCCATTGAGGCGATCGCTGGTTTCCTGACGGGCAGCGGACGGAACGATGCTCAAATCGTGCAGATCGGACATCAGCGGCACATTGATATAGCCATTGAAGTACCTCGCAGTGAACTCGATGCCGTAACGTCACATGAAATGTGGGACGAGATTTATGACCGCATCGCAACCTTGGTGCGCGAGCATCGCTCGACTCTGGTATTCGTCAACACGCGGCGACTAGCAGAGCGTCTTGCGCATCACTTGGCCGAACGCCTCGGAAACGACGCAGTGGCAACGCATCACGGTAGCCTCTCGCGCAAATTGCGGCTGGCGGCTGAGAAAAAGCTCAAAGCGGGCGAAGTTCGAGTACTCGTTGCGACGGCATCGCTGGAACTGGGAATCGATATTGGCGCGGTGGATCTCGTCTGTCTCATTGGTTCGCCGCGCGCAATCGCCGTCGGTTGGCAACGTGTGGGCCGCGCGGGACACTGGCACGGTGCTACTCCAAAAGGCCGCATCTTCGCGACTACGCGAGACGAACTGCTGGAGTGTGCTGCGCTAGTTCGCGCGATGTTGCGTGGCGAACTGGACGCAATCCAGATCCCAGAATCGCCAATGGACGTTCTGTCTCAACAGATTGTGGCGTCGTGTGCCGCGGAAGAGTGGAACGAGGAACAACTCTTCGCATCTGTGCGCCGCGCTTATCCTTATCGCAACCTGCAGCGCGACAAGTTCGATTCAATCATCGAAATGCTTTCCGAGGGAATTACTGCGCGGCGTGGTCGTTACGCTGCGTACTTGCACCGCGATCGTGTGAATGGCCGTATACGCGGCAGGCGTGGCAGCAGGCTGGCCGCAATTACGAGCGGTGGCGCCATTCCGGACAATTCGCTGTACACCGTGGTGGCGGAGCCCGAAGGCGCGGTTGTCGGAACCGTAGATGAGGACTTCGCCGTCGAAAGCTTGCGCGGCGACATCATATTGTTGGGCAACAATTCCTGGCGCATCCGACGCGTGCAAGCCGGAAGTGTCCTGGTAGAGGACGCGCAAGGAGCGCCGCCGAATGTGCCTTTCTGGCGAGGTGAAGCGCCTGCCCGCACCGACGAATTGTCGCAGCAGGTGGCGGTTCTGAGAGCCTGCATAAGTGATTTGACCGGTCAGCTTTCGCCCGGTCCGTTGCAAACAGAATCCTCTGAGGTTCGCTCGGCCGTAGGCTGGCTGCAACGAGAGTGCGCGGTCGATCAAGCTGGCGCGGAACAGCTAGTGGAATATATTGTTGCGGGGCGCGCCATTCTAGGGAAAGTGCCCACGCAAAAGACCGTTATCGCCGAGCGATTCTTTGATGAAGCCGGCGGCATGCAACTGGTGATTCATGCGCCCTTCGGCGGCCGAATCAACAAGGCATGGGGGCTGGCCTTGCGGAAGCGGTTCTGCCGATCGTTCAACCTCGAGTTGCAAGCCGCGGCCACAGACGACGGCATCAATATTTCTTTGTCGGATCAGCACAGTTTTCCGCTCGCCGACGTTTTCAGATTCCTACATCCGGCTTCCGTCGAAACTGTGCTCGAGCAAGCCGTGCTGGCTTCGCCCATCTTCACAACGCGTTGGCGCTGGGACGCTTCGCGCGCGTTGGCATTGCTGCGTTTTCAAGGAGGCAAGAAAGTGCCTCCGCCGATTCAGCGAATGCGTGCCGATGATCTGCTCGCCGCGGTGTTCCCGGATGCGGCTGCGTGCCAGGAAAATATTCAGGGTGAAATGAAGATCCCCGATCATCCGCTGGTGCGTGAAGTCCTGAAGGACGCGCTGACGGAAGCCATGGACATCGAAGGTCTGAAAGAAGTCCTGACGCAAATATTAGATGGCCGCATCGAGTGCCTGGCTGTGGATACGCCAGTGCCATCCCCATTTTCTCATCAGATTCTGAACGCTAATCCTTACGCTTATTTGGACGATGCGCCGCTCGAAGAGCGTAGAGCACGCGCGGTGGAAATGCGGCGAGTTTTGCCGGAGGCAATGCTGGACAAATTGGGTCGCCTGGACCCAGCAGCGATTGTAGAGGTGCGCGAAGATGCGTGGCCCGATGCGCGCGATGCATCGGAACTGCACGATGCCTTGCAAACACTTATCGCCTTACCGGAATTGCCGCAGGAGCCTCGACTCGACTCGTCCCGGCTTGCAACGCCAGATTTGGACTTCGTCGCGGAGCATGGTGCGCTAAGTGAACTCGTGCGCAAGTCCACGAACCTCTGGCAAGACTGGTTTTTGGAACTTGTTACGCAGCGACGCGCGAGTTACGCAACTGTCGAAGGTCGTTCGTATTGGGTGGCGGCAGAGCGGGCCAACCGTTTCGCTCAGATTTTCCCTCAGGCGCAATTCGCCGCATCTCTGCCCGTCGTCGATCATTCAACTGGCTCGAGAGAAGAGGCTCTGGTCAGTCTGGCGACCGGATGGATGCAACACGCCGGTCCTGTCCGAGCCAGTGACCTGGCAAATGTCCTTGGCATTCCGTCGGCAGATATTGAGAAGTCACTGCTGCGTCTCGAAGGAAGTGGCGCCGTACTGCGTGGGCGTTTCACTGCCGACGCTGTAGGAGAGATCGAGTGGTGCGAACGCCGGCTTTTGGCGCGCATTCACCGATTGACCCTCGGGACACTTCGCAAAGAAATCCAGCCGGTCAGCGCTGCGCAATTCATGTCATGGCTGCTCCGCTGGCAACATCTGGCGGCGGGTACACAGCTTTTGGGGGAACGAGGCACGTTGGAAGCCGTCCACCAGTTGCAGGGATTCGAAACTCCGGCCAGCGCGTGGGAAGGACAACTCTTGTCGCGACGGGTCGCCGGATACACACCGGAGATGTTGGATCGCTTGTGCTTGACAGGGGCGGTGGGGTGGGGACGCTTATCGCCACATCCTGCGCTTTTGCTCGAAGTAACCGAACGTGTCCATCGCGTGGCTCCAAGCAGCGTTGCGCCGGTAACCTTCTTTGTGCGTGAAGACGCAGGTTGGATGCATTCTGCTCGCCGGAATATGCCATCGCAGGAAACCTTGGGCCTGGCGGATGACGCGCTGTGTGTACTCAGATTCTTACGCGAGCGAGGCGCATCATTTTTCTCGGATATAGTGCGCCACACCAAGCGATCGAAAGTTGAAGTGGAGACGGCGCTCTGGGAATTAGTCGCCGCCGGCTTGATTACCGCCGATGGCTTCGACAATTTACGCTCGCTGATCAATCGCAAGCGAATCGTGGACCGTGCCGTAGGTCGCGGCGTGCCGCCACAGCACAACGCGGGGCGCTGGTGTCTGTTGTTTCCGGCAGAAACGAAGGACGACGCGCAGGATGCAGAAGCTGTGTGTTGGGTGCTTCTCAAGCGATACGGAGTCGTCTTTCGTGAACTTCTGGCTCGCGAATCGTTTCCCCACACCTGGCGGGAACTATTGATCGCATTCCGCAGATTGGAAGATCGCGGCGAGGTCCGCGGCGGACGATTCGTCAACGGCTTTCTAGGTGAACAATTCGCGCTTCCCGTTGCCGTCGATTCGTTACGAGCAAGCCGCTATCAGCCCTCCGCCGGGGAAATCATCACTGTTTCAGCAGCCGACCCCTTGAATTTGGTTGGAGTCATCGTGCCGGGGCCACGGGTGCCCGCCATTTCCGGCAGGTTCGTCACCTATCGCGATGGAGTGGCACTTGATTCGAGTGCAACCGGCGTCGAGCATGTCGCATTAGTCAGCTAGATCTCAGTTCATGACGGTCCAGGTGGCAGAGTATCGGTCCTTACGCGCGGCGTTCGCATATACAGTATTTCCTCTAGTACAAAACGGAATTCTCAGGTATCCAAATCATTGACATCGAAAAAACGTGTGCATATCCTTTGCTCACTGCAAGACTTGGCTGGATCTTATAAGGACTTAACCGATTTACTTGCGGGTGCGGTGCAACATCCGCGATCTAAAAATTCGCGGAGGGCCTATGCGCCTGTCCTACAGTCTGGCACGAATAGCAATTTTCTCTACCATCCTCCTTTCACTTTGCAGCGTCTCTTTCGCCCAATTCAAGGCAAGTATTCAAGGCACCGTTAGTGACGCCAAGGGTGGCATCGTTCCCGAAGCAAAAGTAACTGTCCTCAATCAAGACACCGGGATCAGTCGGGAAACCTCGACTTCCGACCAAGGTTTCTATCGCGTCGATCAACTTGCGCCTGGGAATTACACCGTCACGGTGTCTGCCGGCGGTTTCAAACAGTCCATTAATCACGACGTCGTAGTAGAGGCCGAATTGCCGCGTGGCTTCGACGTGCAGATGGAAATAGGCGCCGTCAATGAAGAGGTCACGGTCACCGCCTCCAACGAGGGCCTGCAAACAGAGGACGCCAGCGTGGATTCAACCATTACCAATGCGCAGATTCAGCGCCTCCCTGAATTCTCGCGCGATCCTTACGAGTTGTTGCGGTTCTCGCCGGGGATCGTGGGCGATGGCTCCCGCAACGGTTCGGGCCTCTCGGTCGGATTTCCGAATGGCCCGAGTTCCAATAGCGGAGGCACGTCGGCTGGCCCGGGAGGTTCGAACACAGCCATTTTCCAAACAGAAAACCAGCAGCCGATCAGCGCCAATGGACAGCGCATTACTTCGAACGACTACTTGGTGGACGGAGTTAGCGTGAATAGCCTGCAGTGGGGTGGAGCAGCCACGATTACGCCCAGCCTGGAAGCCGTTCAGGAAATCACAGTTCTCTCCACGGATTACGACGCTACCGACGGAAGAAGTTCCGGCGCGCACGTCAAAGTGGTCACCAAATCGGGCTCAAATCAGTTTCACGGCGGCGGTTTCTTCCAATATCAGACACCGGGCCTCAACGCGTTTAACAAGTTCAACGGGTACAACGCCAACGCCAATACAAATGATCCTACCGTTCGCGACGAGAATGCGTACCGTCAATTCGGCGGGCATCTCGGCGGACCTATCCTCAAAAACAAGCTATTCTTCTTTTTCAACTATGAGGGCCTGCGCGACAAAAACAGAACCTACCAGAACAATTGGGTCGAAACTCCTCAATTCGATCAATTGCTGGCTGGCTTCGCGCCTGGAACTCCCGTTGCCGCCATTCTCACCGATCCCGGCATAACGCCTCGCATCAATGCAGTTCTACCGACAACCTGCTCCACATTTCCTGCTGGCACCTGCGCAGTCGTAGGGCCCAACCAGATCAACATCGGATCGCCAACCGGCGCTTACGGCACCTACGTCGATCCTGTTACGGGCGGAGGGCTAACATCCCTGCCCGAGTTCGAATTCGCGCAATTATTTTTGCCCGCTACCAATAGCGGCGATCAGTATAATGCTCGCGCCGATTACACCAGGGGCCGCAGCACATTTTCTGCCAGCACTTTCCTGACTTATTTCAACGCCTTTGCCGCGCAAGGCTCCCAGCAAGGCCGCCCTATGGCCGATCAGAATACCAAGCGGTTCAGTCCGTCGGCGTTTTTATCCTGGGTTTTCGCCATTAGTCCCACAATTTCGAACGAAGCGCGCTTCAATTTCACACGCTATTCGTTCAACCAACTAACGTCGAATCCGCAAACCAACTATGCCTTGCCGCTAGTCGAGATTCAGAATGCTTTCCCTGGCTTCGGGGATCGCATCAAGTACGGCGCGGTTCAGGGCAGTGGCAGCCCGGGTATTTTTGCGGAAAACACTTATTCTGTCCGCGACATGGCTACGATGATTCATGGTCGCCACGCGTTTCGCTTCGGCGTGGAGTTCAGCAAAGAGCAAGACAACGACAACACGGATATCGGTGCGGCTCGCCCTGACGTCGTCTTCCAAGGTCCGTGGAATTTCGCTAACGGCGCGCCAATTTTCCAACAAATCGTCGTCGATCCACTCACCGGCGGAGCGCCACAGACGGCTCGCTACTTCCGCACGTCCGATTATGGCGTCTTTTTTCAGGATGATTGGAAGGTTCGACCCAATCTCACGCTGAACATCGGCTTGCGCTATGAGTATTACGCTCCTCCAACGGAAGCCACCGGCGTCTTCGGTCTTCTTTCCAATATCGTTCCTGGCCCCGGACCTGATGGACTGGCGAATGCTGTCGGCACAAATCCAAGCCAGATGTGGAAGTCTTCGAAACGAAATTTCGGGCCGCGGTTGGGATTTGCATGGAGTCCCGACAGACTGCATAGCAAGGCCGTGGTTCGCGGCGGATTCGGGATCGCCTACGACCGTTTTGACGACATCGCCTTCGCAAACACACGCAATAATCCGCCGTTCGAGGCCAGTTACGGCATTTGCTGCGGCACTTCGGGCTCGCCATTCGCTAACGGACAAATCACGTTTAATTTGGGCACCAGCAATTCGCCGCTGAGTTATCCGGCGAATCCCGCGCTGGCCACAACCATTGATCCCGCAACCAATCTTCCTGTTATTTTGCCTGGCTTCGGCGCGCCGGATGTTTACGCCAATCCAACCAGCATGCCCACGCCCTATGTCTATCTTTATTCTTTGCAGATTCAATACAGCCTGCCGAAGGAATGGATCGCCACAGTTGGCTATCAAGGCAGCAGCAGCCATAAATTACTGCGCATTAAAGATCTGAAGTATTTCTACTCCACACAGAACCCCGACGTAAATAACGTTTTCACGTTCACACCGGACGTAAACGCGAATTTCAACGCCCTCAACACTCAATTGCAGCGGCGCTTCAGGAACGGCCTCGGACTCAACGTGATGTACACCTATAGCCGATCGATGGATCAGGCTTCGTTCGAGGGTCCGGGCTTTGCGACGAACCAGACCTACCCGATCGATCTATCGAAGGAATATGGTCCGTCCGATTACGATATGACTCACAATGTGCGCGTCGTCGGCTTGTGGGACCTGCCCATTTTCCGCAATCGCCACGATTGGCTTGGCACTATCGCTGGTGGCTGGCAACTCAACGGCGACTTCCAATTCCATTCGGGATTCCCCTGGACACCGGTCGCGAACAATACCTGTCCGGTCATCGGCTCGAATCAACTTTGCCCGATTCGTCCCATTGGATACACGGGCGGAGCAGGCAAGAGCCAATCCACCGATTCGTTCCTGAGTCCCGCTACCTCAAACTTTCCCAATGGCGGCCCAAGCTACTTTCAGCTCGCCACCGCAACGACTCCGAACGTGATTCCACCTCCGGGAATTGGCCGCAACTCTTTCCGTGGCCCACGTTTCAGTCAGTTCGATTTCAGTGGAATGAAGCAGTTCGCTTTGCCAAACTCTCGCTGGACTGGCGAGGGAACTCGACTTGAAATCCGCGCCAATGTGTACAACGCCTTCAACAAACTCAATCTGCAGCCATTTGTTTTTGGCAGTACGTCTACCGTGCTGAGCTACTCAAATATGACCACACCTGGAGGGCAAGTTGTGCCAGTGGCGAATCCACAGTTTGGCATTGCCACCGGCGCTCTCGCTGGTCGTGTAGTCGAGTTGGAAGGGAAGCTGAGCTTCTAGCTGCGAAAACGAATACAAGCTGACCGGAGCGGCTAATAAAATCAGTATCGTTGGCCGCTTCTTAGTTTGTTTAGCCTGATCTCAAAGTTAGCTGTTAGAGTCCAGCGCGGACATTCGTCATTCGGCGATTTGTAGTTCAGCCGCTTCGCCACGCGCCGAGTCCGGGCTCACCCAGACATGCACGCGGCTCGGCTCAACTCTCCAATCATTGTCGATAGACCAAAGTGCGAATGCCTCCGCGCCAAGCGAAAAGGTGACTTTGCGCGATTCGCCTGGGCCCAGCGCTACTCGCTGAAATCCTTTTAGGGCACGTACCGGTTCTGCCATACTGGTGCCTTCCAGTCGAACGTAGAGTTGCACCACCTCCTCGGTCGTGAATTGCCCAGTGTTTTTCACTTCGGCGGTAACGGTGAGTACGGCGTTCTTTCCCTCAGTTTTGCGCAAATTGCTATTCAGATCTTTCGCGCCTAGCTTCGAAGCGGAAATCTCCGGTTTCGAATACGCAAAATCCGTATACGAGAGTCCATAGCCAAAAGGGAATTGCGGCGAATTTTGCACGTCGATATAACGCGAAACATACTTCTCTACGCCATCTGTTGCGGGATGCGTCAGATCGGTGTCACCCGCAGGACGGCCTGTGCTCTGAGCATTGTAGTAGACAGGAATTTGTCCGACCGCGCGCGGCCAGCTCATCACAAGTTTGCCTTCCGGAGCAACATCGCCAAATAACACCCGCGTGAGTGCAGGTCCCGCCTGGATTCCAGGAAACCACGCCGCCAAAACCGCCGGTACATGCTGGAAGGCCCAGGGCAAAATAAGCGGCCTGCCGCTGAACAGGATGAGAACCACTGGCTTTCCCGTTGCCGCAACGCGTTCCAGCAATTGTTCCTGCTGGCCGGGAAGATCGAGATAAGCGCGTGAAGCCGCCTCCGCAGTCATCGTGCCTGCATCTTCGCCCAGAGCCATAATCACTACATTGGCCGCGCTTGCTGCTGCGACGGCTTCGTCGATTTGCTCCGCACTGGCGTTCTGAATATTTCCGCCTTTCGCGTATTTCACGTGATCTGCGCCAAGTCTTTCGACCAACGCACTTTTCAACGTAACTGCATCCTGCGCCTTACCTCGGCCCGCCCAGGAGCCCAGCATATTTCCCGCATCATCTGCCAGGGGGCCGATCAATGCGACGGTTTGCACGTCCTTCCCCAGCGGAAGAATCGGTCGAGCGTTTACTGCATCATTCTTCAGCAGAACAAACGACCGTTCCGCAGCCTTCCGCGCCAACTCCACGCTCGTCGCCGGCAGCGCACCGGAATTCTCGCGGTGTTCATCGGTGTATGGATGTTCGAACAATCCCAGCGCAAACTTCACACGTAGCACATGGCGGACCGCGTCATCAAGCCGTGCCTGCGAAACCTGCCCACTCTTCACGAGATCAGCCAGGTGTGCGTGATACACATCGCTTTGCATGTCCATGTCCACGCCAGCCATGAATGCTTTACGCGCGGCAGTAGCTCCATCTAGTGCAATGCCGTGATTGATCAATTCGCTGACCGAGGTCCAGTCACTCACCGCCAAGCCTGGAAATTTCCATTCATTGCGCAGGATTTCCGTTAGCGTGAATGGATTCGCACTAGCCGGAACGCCATTGAGGGAATTGAAGCCGGACATGATCGTTGCCGCGCCTTCATCGAGTGCCGCGTAGAACGGAGGAAGATAATCCTCGCGAAGGGTATGCTCGGAAATCTCAGCGGGATTGTAATCGCGTCCGCCCTCGGCGGCTCCATAGCCCACGAAATGCTTGGGGCACGCGGCAATGCTGTCTGGCGCGTCGAGCTTCGTGCCTTGATAACCGCGCACGTAAGCGCGCGCCAGAACACTCCCAAGGTAAGGATCTTCTCCCGCGCCTTCGATGATTCGGCCCCACCTGGGATCGCGCGCGATATCGACCATAGGCGAAAATGTCCAGCGTATGCCCGACGCGGAAGCCTCTTCGGCTGCGAGTCTGGCACCCTTCTCTACAATTTGTGGATCCCACGTCGAGGCCAACCCGAGAGGTACGGGAAGCGTAGTTCGAAACCCATGGATCACATCCAAGCCGAACAACAGTGGAATGTGCAGTCGAGATTTATCGACCGCGATGTGCTGGTACTGGTTGGCGGCTTGCGCGCCTTCGATATTGAACAACGACCCAACCTCGCCCTTGGCCACCATTTCGGGGTAATCGGTTCGCCCGCGCCCGGGTCCTGTGGGTGTCCCCGACGAGTATTGCGCCAGTTGCCCGACTTTTTCTTCCACCGTCATTTTTTTCAGCAGAGCCTCAATTTTTTGTTCGATCGCTGTGTCCGATACATGAGACCGAACCGGCTCGCCGCGAAAGGGTTGCGATTTCGCATCCTGTGCCCCTAGAGCAGCGAGAGGCAGGCAAAGCAACGCAAAAAATATACCGATCTGAATCCGCACGGTCCGCTGCATGGTGTTTTCGCTCCTGTTTTTTCGCGGGGCCTTTGGCTAATCATTCCTAAGACCTGCTCTGCGCCTTGGGTGCGTGGAAGCGAGCAGTAAATCGATTTACTAAAAAATACTATCACAAAGCGAAATCGTCACCTAGCGCTCTTTTCGCCGTGGGGACGTGCGCTTGCTCCTATTAAAGCCTTGTGACAGACTACGCGCCAAGTACTCTCTCATGCCCAGGTCCAAAGACGACAAACCAATTGCGAAATTACCCGACGCCGGATCAGGTTCGGTTAGCCTGAAGGCCCTCGCGGCTCACTTGGGCCTGTCGTCAGCCACCGTTTCGCTGGTGATTAACAGATCACCCGCGGCAAAATCGATTCCTCCGAAGACTCAGGAACGCATCCGCGAAGCAGCGCAGGAACTGAACTACCGTCCCAACCTGATGGCCCGGTCGCTTCGCCAGAAGCGTAGCTTTACTGTCGGCGTCATGGTGCCGGAAATCAGTGAGGGCTACGCTGCGATGGTGATGTCCGGTGTCGAAGATTTTCTGCTTCAGGAAGGATATTTCTATTTCGTGGTGAGTCACCGCCACCGGCGCGACTTGATCGAAGAATATCCGCTCCTCCTGCAACAAAGGGCTGTGGAAGGACTGATCGCAGTCGATACGGCATGTAGCGAACAATCCACTCTGCCAACTGTAGCCATCTCTGGACACAAAGAAGTGCGCGGCGTAACGAATATTGTTTTGGACCACAATCGTGCCGCGCGCGTTGCTCTCGAACATCTGAAGAAACTCGGGCATTCGCGTATCGCCTTAGTTAAAGGGCAGGATTTCAGTTCGGACACGGAACCACGCTGGCAAGCGCTCTTATCCGTTGCAGCGGACCTGGGCATTGGCGTCAAAGACGAATTGACCATTCAACTGGAGAGCGATTCGTCGTCACCAGAAGTCGGCTATCAGATGAGCAAGAACCTGCTGGCCCGCAAGGTTCCTTTTACGGCAATGTTTGCGTTTAACGATATTTCGGCGATCGGCGCAATTCGTGCTCTTCGCGAAAATGGAAAGCGCGTCCCCGAAGATGTCTCCGTGATCGGTTTCGACGATATTCTTAGCGCTGCGTATCAAAATCCGGGACTAACCACAGTACGCCAGCCGCTCCGCCAAATGGGGCTAATCGCCGCAGAGACCCTGCTGCAACGCATCAATGGCTCAGGCAAAGGCAAGTATCGGAAGGAAATCGTGGTGCAGCCGGAACTCATCATTAGACAAACCACCGCACCGCCTGCCTCGCAGAAATAGCCTGCTAGGCCGCCGCTGGGGCTCCCTCTTCCTGCAACAGGCGACCGTAGGCGGGGATCGTCAGAAATTCAACAAACTGCGGTGAACGAATCATGTCGCGCATCAGTTGCGCCGATTTCTCGTAGGCAGCCATTCGTGCCGGATTTCCGATCTGCTTCGCCTTCTCCAGTTCTTCCTGAATCATCGCATCACAAAGCGCATAGTCGATCTTGCGGCCATCCTTCAGATGCGCTCCGTGATGGATCCACTGCCACAGTTGCGCGCGGCTGATTTCGGCGGTGGCCGCATCTTCCATCAAGTTGAAGAGTGGCACGCAGCCAATGCCACGAAGCCACGCTTCCTGATAGCCCAAGCCAACCGCGATATTTTGCCGCACTCCCGCTTCCGTAATTTCGCCTTTCGGGACTTCCAACAGATCAGCGGCTGTCGCATGAAAGTCGGCGAGCTTCTTGTCGATCTGATTGGGTCCCGGCATCAAACGGTTGAAAATTTCCATGGCAACGGGCACCAGCCCGGGATGCGCTACCCAGGTGCCGTCATGCCCGTCGCTGGCTTCACGCTCTTTATCGGCGCGCACTTGCGCAATCGCCTTCTCGTTGGCGACAGGATCGCTCTTAATCGGAATGAACGCCGCCATGCCACCCATCGCGTGGATGTTCCTTCGATGACACGTGCGAATCAGCAGCTTGCTGTAAGAACGTAGAAAATGCGTGGTCATAGTGACCTGCGCGCGATCCGGAAGAATTGCATTCGGATCGTTCGAAAACTTCTTGATATAACTGAAAATGTAGTCCCAACGTCCGCAATTCAGCCCCGCTGAATGATTGCGCAGCTCGTAGAGAATTTCGTCCATCTCAAACGTTGCCAGAATCGTTTCGATTAGAACCGTGGCCCGGATGCTGCCTTGCGGAATGCCCACATAGTCTTGTGCGAATATAAACACGTCGTTCCACAGACGCGCTTCCAGATGACTCTCCATTTTTGGCAAATAGAAATACGGCCCGCTGCCAGAGCTCAGCAAATGCTTCGCATTATGAAAGATGTATAAGCCAAAGTCGAATAAGGATCCGGACATGGGAGCGCCATCAATAAGCACGTGGCGCTCTTCGAGGTGCCACCCTCGGGGACGTACCAGCAGCACAGCAGTGCGCTCGTTAAGTTGGTATTTCTTGCCCGTGGCGGGATCGACGTAAGTAATACTTCGCCGCACTGCATCTTGCAGATTCAGTTGGCCTTCAATTTGATTCGACCACGTGGGCGTGTTGGAGTCTTCGAAATCCGCCATGAACACTTTCGCGCCGGAATTCAGCGCATTGATGATCATTTTGCGATCCACAGGCCCGGTAATTTCAACGCGGCGGTCTTGCAAGTCTGCAGGGATTGGCGCCACGGTCCAGTCTGCCTCGCGGATCTTTTGCGTGTCCCGGAGAAAATCAGGCTTTTCTCCGGCGTCCAGGCGCCGTTGCCGTTCAATTCGCGATGCTAGCAACTCAACGCGCCGGGCGTTAAAACGCCGATGCAGTTCGACAAGGAATGGAGTCACCTCGGGCGTAAGGACACGATCCTGGTCGGGATGCGTAGGAGCGAAAACATGGATGCCTGCACTGGAGCGAGAAACGGTGGTCATAGTCCATATACCTCGCGTTTTGATTCCGGGCGACGAATCTAAGGGCAGGTATACCCGGCGGGGGCAGGCCTAATGCAAAGTACGATGTTTACGCACCCGCTGGCAAGTCGAAAAGTCGCACATTTGGTGGCATTTTTCGGTTCATTGGGGAGCATTTTCGGTGCTTTTGGGGGCACTTTTCGTCGCATTTTGTGCAGAAATCCGCATGATTTTAGGGGAAATTGTAGCCTGGCTTCAGTTCGCAACGATAACTTTTCGAAAGGCGGCTGCCAAAAATGACGCTGCACGAAGCCCAACTCAATTTTGGATCCGGCCCTAACGGGAAAGTAATCGGCGTTTTATCCAGTTCGGCCTCCAGGCTTGGACCTTCCGCGGAAGAAGGCAAGCTGAAATTGAAAGTGCGCCCGTAAACCACAGGATAGGATTCGCGCACGATGTCGCTCACCTGTTGCCGGAACACTTCCGCCTGAAACAGAAACGTGGTGGTATCAGACCAGTTGCGCACGGCGGCTGAGATATGCCGGCCGCCACGGGTGAAGTCATCCGATTCGATTTTTGTGAAGGGGCACGGCCCCGCAATGCAAAAAATACGCGCATTCCGGAATGCGTTTCCGTCCCCCGCGTCTAGCGAAGCCGAGCCGATGGATGCCTTCCACTTGCCGTCCGGAGAGCACGGTCCTCGCGGATCGCACGGCACGCCACCCGTATTGGGCACCTGGAACGTCGTAACGCCGGTTCCAATGTTCATCTCGGAATTCGTTTCCGTTGAATACCGGATCACCACGTTGGCGACGGTAACCGGCTTACCGGTCGTAGTGTCGCCTTTACTGGTTGTCGCGTCGCCGTCGTTAGCGTGTACGGGCACAAGATGAATGACATATAAGGTGTCGCCAGCAACGCTCTTTAGGTCGAGTGGCTGATATTTTGGCTGCCGGAATTGAAGTGTAATGCTCTGGCCGCGCTTCACGGTCGGCGGCAATTCCAGCCGGAAATAGCCGGAAGTGTTGCTTTTCACGGAACCGGCGGCCGGTTCATTAGCTACTGAGACTACAACGTCAGCAATGGGCGACTGCTTCTTCGTATCTTCATTCTGCTGAATTACCGCGCCGGTTACGGACAGAGGCCTGTTGCGAGAATGCAACCGTATCACAAGCACCGATGCGATTATGCCGATCAACACGGCAATCGAAGCGCCTGAAAGCCAGATTTTGGCCTTCCTGCTGAGCGAGTTCATCCCGCTGTAAGTTTAGCAAAACGCCGCATTTCAAGCACGAAACCTTCGGTTTTATTAATATTTATGCACCCGTTTCGTATCTCCGCAGCGTCTTTCTCACTCTATATGTACAATTGTATTGGGACGAGGCACAGTGAAACGTAGACGTCTTTCGCGTAGAAATTTGCTTAAGCAGGGCGGCAGTTTGGCCGCGCTTACCTTGCTGTCTGACGGTCTGCTTCTCGGTTCGACCAATACGCAAAACCAAGGACCGAAAGCTCCCTCCAACGGCCTTTCCGAGACTGACGATCAATTTCTGGAAGATCTGGGACACGCCAGCTTTGAATATTTCTGGGAACAGGCCAATCCCGAGACCGGAATTGTCCGCGATCGTTGCAATGCCATTAAGCCAAGCGGTAACGACCTGGGAAGCATTGCGGCCGTGGGATTTGGCCTCACGGCGTTATGCATTGGGGATCAACGCGGTTGGGTATCGCACAACGAAGCAAAAACGCGCGCTCTGAATACCATGCGTTTCCTGTGGAAGAAGATGCCCAACCATCGCGGCTTCTTCTATCACTGGGCAAACATCAATACCGGGGAACGGCTGTGGGATTCGGAAGTTTCGTCGGTCGATACCGCGCTGTTGCTTTGCGGAATTATCACCTGCCGCGAACATTTTCCTCACACGGAAATCAGCCAGTTGGCTTACGACATTTACGACCGCATCGATTGGACCTGGCTCTCCGAAGACACCAGCATACTTCCGCACGGCTGGACGCCGGAATCCGGATTTTTGCGATACCGGTGGGATCGTTACAGCGAACTCATGATGATGTATTTGCTCGGACTTGGTTCGAGCACGCACCCGCTGCCGCAAGATGCCTGGACCGCCTGGAAGCGATTGAATTTTGAGTACGACGGAATTCGCTATTTCGGTTCTTTCGCGCCCCTTTTCGTGCACCAGTATTCGCAGGCCTGGTTTGATTTTCGCGGCAAGCGTGACCAATTCGCTGATTATTTTGAAAACTCCGCCAAGGCCACGGAAGTCCATCGCCGCTTTTGTGTGGATCTTGCGGGACAATTTCCGGACTACAACGAAAACATGTGGGGCATCACGGCTTCGGATTCCGCCCGCGGCTATGTAGTTTGGGGTGGCCCGCCAGCCACTGGACCGATCGATGGAACGATTGTGCCTTGCGCTGCCGGCGGGTCGTTGCCATTTCTGCCGCAAGCCACACTGCGAGTCCTGAAGGCGATCAAAGAGCAGTATGGACAGAAGGGCGCGTGGTCGCGCTACGGCTTTGTGGATGCTTTCAATCCGCTCACGGGCTGGTATGACACCGATTGCGTGGGAATTAACACTGGAATCACCTTGTTAATGGCCGAAAATCTTCGCTCCGGGTTTGTTTGGAGCACATTTATGCGCGCTATTGAGGCCCAGCGGGGCATGCAACTCGCCGGTTTCAAGCCATACAAAGCGCCGACGTCATTCGAAGCCGACTAGAAATCATCAACGCAATTTGTCTGAAAGCTATTTTCGGTGAACGCTAACCATCGCGGTTAGTCGCCGCTTCTCATCAGCAGCTTTGGGAGCAGGCCCCGGAAGCCAGGA
>DASXLU010000230.1:0-3924 GCA_036496065.1 Candidatus Acidiferrum sp. | reverse complement strand
GACTGTGATAGGGCCGCCCGCAGGTCCCACACGAAACGGTGCATGCCAGGTTCGACGAGTAAGGGCTTCGAATCGTCAATCCAATCCGCTGTAAATTGCACGGTTTCCGGCTTGGTGTGAAACAGTTCGTCGTTGCTGGCGGAACTTCGGACCATGGTTCCGCTGGCATCAAAGATTTCAAGGCGAATCGGCCCGCTTGGCGTTTCCTTCAGGTAATAGTCCAGAATTGCGCCGGTTGGTGGATTGTCAGACTGCGGCTCGTCCTTCGGAGTAGGCGTCGCCTGATCGTAGCCGGGACGAATGCGATACGTGAGCGCGGGGCGAAAGAGGATCACGTTTGTCGCCGCTGTGGATGAGTTGAGTTCGCGCAGGGGCGCAGCATCATCCAGGATCCAGAAAGAGCGGCCGAAGGTGGCGATCACTAGATCGTCGTCGTGTACGACCAGGTCTCGCACGGATGTGTTCGGAAGATTGAGCTGTAGTGGTTGCCAATCATCGCCGTCGTTGAACGAGACGTAGACGCCTTGCTCCGTGCACGCATACAAAAGACTCTTGCGCGCGGGATCTTCGCGTACGCAATTCAGGAAACTGCCCTCAGGGATGCCGCGGTCAGCGCGTTGCCACGATGCGCCAAAATCGCGGGTGCGATAGAGATACGGATTGCGGTCTTCGAGACGATGGCGATCGATCGCGAGGTAGGCGGTGCCTGCTTCGGAATGGGAAGCTTCGATGTGCGTTACCTTGCTCCAAGCAGTAATTTGCGGGGGAGTGACGTTCTTCCACGTTTTGCCTTCATCGTGTGACAACTGGATCAGGCCGTCATCCGTGCCCACCCAGATCTGGCCGGCCTTCACTGGAGACGGGGCGATAGTGTAGACAACGCCGCGCCGCTTGTTCTTTGGCGCGTCGGCAGCGGTGGCGGCGTCGAGATTCGCGGGAACGTCGGGATCCTCGCGCGTGAGATCTGGACTGATGGCCTGCCAGGACGCACCACTATTCGAAGTTCGAAATAAAACTTGCGAACCGAAATACAGGACGTGTGGATCGGTGGGCGAAAACACCAGCGGCAAGGTCCACGTTCTGCGAAAGTCGCCGATTTGCGCGAGAGTCGGCGGCTCCGATTGAATTTGTTCGTCTTCCAAGTCCTGTCGTGTCGCATTGCCGCCAAAAACGACGCCGGGATTCAGCGGGTCCGGCGCGATGTAGCCGTTTTCGTCGCCAGCTTCAATCGGGCGCCAGTCGTGCGCGGTGATCGTGTGGAACTTGCCACGGCTGGGAACGGCTACGGCGCCGCTATCTTGCTGCGCACCATAGACCCAATAGGGAAAGCGATTGTCGACGCTGACGTGATAAAGCTGCGCGGTTGGTTGGTTGTACCAGGAACTCCACGTTGTGCCGGCGTTGCGCGTGACGATCGCGCCTTGATCGCAACCGAGAATCATGCGCTGAGGGTCCGCCGGATCGATCCACAATTCGTGATAGTCGTCGCCACCCGGATGGCCTCTCCATGCCGCGAACGTTACGCCACCATCGTGTGACTGATAGCTCGTCGTGTTGGGCACGAAGACATTGTCAGCGTCCTTGGGATTCACGGTGATTTCGCCGAAGTACCAACCGCGTTGCCATAGCCGTCGATCGTTCGCAACACGCTTCCAATTTTGACCGCCGTCGTCGGAGCGATAAATGCCGCCATCTTTAGCGTCAACGTTGAGATAGACACGCTTCGGATTGCTTGGCGCGAACGCGATGCCGATGCGGCCTGGTCCCTCCGATGGCAGACCGTGCCCGGTAACCGCTTCCCAGTGCTGGCCGCCATCGTTGGTGCGATAAAGGCCGCTACCCGGGCCGTTCGACGGAGCATAAATGCTCCAGGGAGGCCGACGTGTTTGCCAGAGCGCGGCGAAGATGACTTGCGGATTGCCAGGTTCGAAAGCGAGGTCGATCGCGCCGGTGTTTTCGTCTTTGAATAAAACGCGCTGCCAGTTTTTGCCGCCATCGGTCGAATGGAAGACACCGCGTTCTGAGTTCGGCCCATAGGCGTAGCCAAGCGCAGCAACGAAAACGCTATCCGCATTTTGCGGGTCGACCAGAATGCGGCCGATCTGCCGCGAATCACGCAATCCGATAAAGCTCCACGTTTTCCCCGCATCGGTGGATTTGTACATGCCATTGCCAGCCGAAATCGAAGAGCGCATATCGGCTTCACCTGAGCCGACATAAACGATGTTGGGATTTGAGGGAGCCACGGCGATCGCACCGATGGAAGCGACCTGTTGTGAATCGAAGATCGGGTCCCAGGTGCGGCCAGCGTCATTCGTTTTCCAAGCGCCGCCGCCGACCGAGCCGAAATAATAGGTTTCGGGCTGTCCGGGAACGCCGGTCACGGGTAACACACGTCCTGCGCGTGGTGGACCGATCATGCGCCAACGCAAATCCTGGAAAAGCTTGGGATCGACGGGCGGGGTCGTAGCTGTTTGCGCAAAACTGCATGAGCCAATGAAAAAGAGGTGAGCCGCCCATGCGAGACCAAGCCTTGACCTTACGCCAGAAAACTTCATCGACCCTCCAGGAGAATGTGACCACGTGCAAGGGTTGGGAGTATAACGCAGGTTCACCGAAAGGAACTGCACGAGAAACAATTCGCGGCCGCAATGCTGGGTTCCGAACACGTTTCGGGTTCTGATTTTTATAGTAAACTCTCGCTCCCAATGCTCGACTCTTCACCCTTCCGAAACGCTCGGACTGAATTCCTATTTCGCTCCCAATGCCAACGTGCGACTGGGCGTGACTGGCCACCGAGCAGATACCGGACCTAGCCACATTGCGACGTTTAGTTCAGGACGCGGATCGTGCCATGGCCCACGAGCACGAAGGTTGGCGCACCGTATTTGGCGTTCGTCTCCCGGGGCTTGGCTAGCGCCGCCGCTTTAGAGAGCCCCCACTTCGACGCAAGACTCGTGGACTTCACATGCGCACACAGTGTTGTAGACTCTAAGTCGATGCGTGAACAACGATTCGAGCCTACTTCCAAAAAACAAGATAGCGGCGAAGCGAAATGTCAGAACTAAGTGCGGGCTCCCCAACCCCGACGCAGGAATTGGATCGCCCCGGCGCCTCCGTAATCGATACGGGTGTGGAATTAAGTGTAGTGATGCCGTGTTTGAACGAGAGTGCCTCGATAGCGATCTGCGTGCGCAAGGCGATCGAATCCATGCGATCGAAAGGGATTCGAGGTGAAGTGATTGTTGCCGACAATGGCAGCACCGATGGTTCCCAGCAGCTAGCGCTTGATCAAGGCGCACGGGTGGTGCCTATTGAAACTCGCGGCTACGGCAGCGCGCTTCGTGGAGGAATCGCCGCAGCGCGAGGGAAGTACATCTTGATGGGCGATGCGGATGATTCGTATGACTTCAGCCAGCTTCCGCTGTTTCTTGAGAAACTCAAGGATGGGTATGACCTGGTGATGGGAAACCGTTTTGCAGGGGAAATTCTTCCGGGTGCGATGCCTCCTCTGCATCGATATCTCGGTAATCCGGTTCTTACCGCCATCGGACGTCTCTTTTTCAAAAGCCCCATCGGGGATTTTCATTGCGGATTGCGTGCCTTTCGCAAAGATGCGATTGAAAAGCTGCAATTGCGCACCATGGGGATGGAATTTGCCAGCGAAATGGTCGTAAAGGCGTCGATCTTTGGCCTGCGCGTTACGGAAATTCCCACGACACTGTCGCCCGACCGGCGCGATCGCGCGCCACATCTGCGTACCTGGCGCGATGGCTGGCGCCATTTGCGGTTTCTATTGCTATACAGTCCGCGCTGGTTATTCCTATATCCCGGTATTGCCTTGTTCGTGATCGGGTCCGCGGTCGGGTTGTGGTTGATACCTGGTCCTCGTCACGTCGGCTCCGTCACGCTCGACGTGCACAC
>DASXLU010000229.1:0-9523 GCA_036496065.1 Candidatus Acidiferrum sp. | reverse complement strand
GCATCCATCGCGCTCCTCGGATCAATCAAGCGATATTCGTTCTAGCTTATTGTGATGAGTGAAGCATGAGTTACAAAGCAACTACGCAACCCCCACACTCTCCGGAGTTCTGATTTCCTCTTTCGACAGCGTCGAACCCAACCATCCTTTGACGATCACGTACAGTACGGGAATAAAGAAGAGGTTGAGGATAGTGGAGAATAACATTCCGCCGACGATCGCGGTTCCGACGGAGTGTCTGCCTAACATGCCAGCGCCAGTGGCGAAATAGAGAGGAAGCACACCGAAGACAAATGCAAAGGATGTCATCAGGATGGGGCGCAAGCGCAACTCGGCTGCCTCAATCGCTGCCATGGTAACGGAGTGGCCTTTCTCGATTAATTGTTCGGCAAATTCGACTATGAGAATCGAATTCTTCGCAGAGAGCCCGATCAACATCACGAGGCCGATTTGCACATATACATCGTCCACGAGTCCGCGCAAGGAGACGAACATCAGAGCTCCAAGCACGGCCATGGGCACGGCCAGCAAAATGATAAATGGCAGCGCGAAGCTTTCGTATTGCGCCGATAGCGTGAGGTAAACAACCAGAAGTCCGAGGCCGAAAATAATGATAGCCTTGCCGCCGGCTTCAACTTGCTCCAGAGCCAGCCCCGTCCAACTGAATGACATGCCTTGCAGCATATTCTGCCTGGCCAATTCTTCCATGGACTTGAGGCCCTGCCCCGAGCTGTAACCGGGCGCGGCGGCTCCATCGATTTCGGCCGAGCGGAACAGATTGTAATGGTTAATCACTTGCGGCCCCGACGTCTCCTTAAGCGAAACAATATTTCCCAGGGGTACCAGACCGTTGCTGTCGGAGCGAACGTAGTATTGCCGCAAGTCTCTCGCATTCATGCGAAATGGCTGATCCGCCTGCACGTAAACCCGGTACGAGCGATTATTGAAATCGAAGTCATTTACGTACTCCGAGCCCATATAAACGCCGAGTGCCTGAGTAACCTGGCTGATGGGGACGCCGATAGCCTTTGCCTTTTCGCGATCAATCTGCACCAGTTGCTGAGGGTCGTTGGCAGTGAAGCTCGTGAACAGCCCGATCAGATCGCTGCGCTGACGGCTGCCGCCGACGATCTTGTGCGAAACCGTGTCAATGTCCTGCAGGGTATTGCGGCCCAAATCTTGTAGTTCGAACTGAAATCCGCCGAAACTTCCCAAGCCCTGAATAGCAGGCGGTTCGAATGCAACCACAATTGCTCCGGGAATTCCGAAGAGTTTTGGCGAGACGCGCGCCACAATATCGCTGGCGGCGTGCCCTCTGCCTTTGCGGTCGTCAATAGGCTTTAGAGGTGCAAAGACGAGGCCATAGTTCGATGAACTTCCGCCGGAGAGCGAGAAGCCGGGAACTGCGAATGTGCCGAACACATCGGGATCTGCCAGAAGGATTCGTTCCGCTTGTTTGGCGATATCTGTCGTGTAGGAGAGCGAGGCTCCCTGAGGCGCCTGGACCACAACGATGAAGTAGTTCTGATCTTCCTGCGGTACGAATCCCGTCGGGACATGAACGTACATATAGCCAGTAGCGGCCAGTCCGATCAGGAAGAGCACAATCATGGCGTATCGATATTTCAGCACCCTTGATATGGCCTTGCCGTATGCGTTTCCTACGCCGTGGACCGCGTTATTGATGCCATGCGCGACCTTGCGGTATCCCTGCGAAAGCCACGAGATGTGCGTCCAATCGAGAACTGAATATTTCTGTTCTTCGCCGCGCAGCAGCAAGGCCGCCAAAGCGGGCGAAAGAGTCAGCGCATTGAACAGGGAAATGGCAATCGAGAATGCAATGGTCAACGAGAATTGCCGGTAAAGAATTCCCGTAGTCCCAGGGAAAAATGACACGGGGACAAACACAGAAATCAGCACCAGCGAAGTTGCTACCACGGCGCTCGACACTTCCTTCATGGCCACGGAGGTAGCGGCATGGGGATTCGTATGGTCGTCGTTGATGTGGCGCTGCGCATTTTCGATCACGACGATTGCGTCATCGACCACCAGACCGGTGGCCAGAGTGATGCCAAACAGGGTCAACGAATTGATGGAGAAATGAAAGGCGTTGATGAAGGCAAAAGTTCCAATCAGCGACACCGGAATCGTGACTGCTGGAATGACGGTTGCGCGCCAGTCCAAAAGGAAAAAGAAAATCACTATGATGACGATGACGACCGCTTCTTCCAGAGTGGTGACCACCTCTTTCACTGAGTCGCCGACTACTGTGGTGGTGTCGAAAGCAATGACATATTTGATGCCTGGCGGGAAAGACTTGGCAAGTTCAGTCAGCACCGCCTTGGCGGCTTTATCGACCTCCAGGGCATTGGCATTCGAGAGTTGTTGTACGCCCACACCGATGGCTTCATGGCCGCTATAGAGCAGATTGGTGTCGTAGCTCTCCGCGCCTATTTCCGCGCGCCCAACTTCTTTGAGCTGCACGATGCCGTTGTGAGTGTTCTTGATAATGATATCTTCGAATTCCCGCGGCTCCGAGAGCCGTCCAACAACCCGTAGAGTCACCTGGAAGGTTTGCTTGGGGTCGGCGGGCGGTCGGCCCAATTGTCCGGCGGGAATCTCAACGTTCTGCTCCTGCAGAGCGGCGACTACGTCGGCGGCAGTCAGTTGCCTTGCTGCCAGTTTTGTCGGATCGAGCCAGATACGCATGGCGTACTTGCGCTCGCCAAAGATGACGACCTCGCCGACTCCCGGGATGCGCTTCAACGCATCCTTAACGTAGACATCCAGGTAGTTGGAAATATACTGGTTGGAAAGACTGCTATCGGGAGAGTAGAAGCCGGCGGCAAAAACAAAGTTGGGGTTCGCCTTGGTAATGGTGACGCCTGTGTTCTTTATTTCTTGCGGCAGGCGGCCCTGTGCGGTCGCAACGCGATTCTGCACGTCAACTGCGGCAATGTTGAGGTCATAACCGGTGCGGAAGGTTACATTGATGTTGCTTGTCCCATCGTTCGAACTAGTCGAAGTGATGTAATGCATCCCCTCGACGCCGTTGATTTGCTGCTCCAGCGGGATCGTTACGGCCGACTCAACCACCTGCGCATTCGCGCCAACGTAGTTGCTGGTGACGGTGACCTGCGGCGGCGCCAGATCCGGATACAGCGAGATCGGCAGCCCGGGGATGGAAACCGCGCCCGCCAAAATAATCAGCAGCGCACACACCGTAGCGAAAATCGGCCGTTTTATAAAAAAGTCAACCAGGGGACACTCGTCCTTTCTGCCGAACCGTTATGTGGCGGTTTAGTCTTATCTCGGGACTATCGCTTAGCTGATCGGCTTAACTGGAATCCCATCGATAAGGAACTGAATACCGGAGATGATTACCTTCTCTCCTGGCTTCAGCCCACCGTTGACAGCGTAGTCGTTGCCAATGGTGTCACCGAGAGTCACCGCGCGTTGCTTGGCGACGGTCCCGTGCTCCGCTTCTGTCGCCACGTAAACGAAAGATTGTCCTCCGATGCGGGTCACCGCCAATACTGGAACGGTTGCTGTCGGCAGCGTGCTCCATACGACTCGCGCCTTGACCAATTGCGCATTCCGGAATCTTTCCAGAGAGCTGTGAAGGGGCGCCTTCACCAGAATCCCTTGGAGTCCGCTATCCACCTGCTGCGAGATGAAGTTGACCTTGGAGCTCTCGATGAGCTCCCCGCTGGTAGTGACAATTTGAACGGGAAGCCCCATGTGTATTTCCCCGGACCGCTCTGTGGGAATGTAAACGTAGGCTTCCAGTTCCGTGTTCTCGTCAACGGTTGTCAGTAAGGTCTGGGGAGAGACGTAATCGCCGATGTGCACTGGAATATCCCCTATGACACCCGCAAATGGCGCAGTCAAATTGTAGTAGGCAAGTTCACGCTGCTGAGAGCTGCTGGCGGCGATGGAGGCTTCCCAGTCTGCCTTAGAATTCTCAAAAGACTGTTCTGCCAAATCGAGGTTTTGTTTGCTGGTGACTCCCCCCTCAAAAAGCTGGCGCTGCCGCTCTACTTCTTTTCCGTTGTAGTCGTAAGTGGCCTTTTTCTGCGCCTCGGTGCTGCGCTGCTGGTCGACTGTGGCCTGCTGCTTCAGCGGATCGATCGTCATCAAAGCCTGCCCAGCGCGAACATGATCGCCAGACTTCACCAGGATTCGCGTCAATGAACCATCAACCTGCGGCTGAATCGTTGCTGAGCGGCGCGACTTCACGGTCGCAACATATTCATCCACGCGCGGTACAGCGGCCATGTTCACAGTTTGCGTGTTGACCGGAAGGGACTGTGGAGTGGATCCCCTGGCTTCGCTGTTGCTGCAGGCGGAGGTTACTAGAACGGCGAGTTCCAACAACCCGATCGATAGAATGACCGCCAAAGTTTTCAGATTGAACGTTGCCGGAGGCCAGTCCGTATCAAAAAGACTGCCGAATTGCGTAGATCCAGGCGCGGGACTGGACGGCTGCGTTGGTGAAATGGAGAGTGCGGGTTTAATCTGTTTGTCTTTCATCACGGCTTCCTTTACCAGCTGGTTGCCCAGCGCTTATTTTTGCTGTGCGAGTTGCGCCTGACCTAAGTGGTATGCCAGATGGGACGTCCTGCCCAATAATATCGTGAACCGATTACGGTATGGCTCCCGCGCGAAATCTGTCCCTGAAACGGAGGAATGTTTTTGCAGCCACTCTGCTGGTGACAAGCGGGAGAACGCCGCCCAGAGGAATTCGTTGACCTCATTCCAGATACGCTTCAATTCTTCTCCAGACATGATCCTTTCAACGGATCGATCTGGATTCGACACGAACATCGCATCGAGCTCCGGGTGTAGTCTTTCTCCCAGGCTCAAAAGGGGTAGTAGCGCGTCGTTGACTGCTGTCAGATGCCCCCACAGATAAATGAGCCGATTCCTACCCGGGGCGATCTCTTGCAGGAGTTGTTCCTCAGACAGCGTCCCGAACAATTTCGCTGTGCGGTCAATGTTGATCTTCCAAGTCCGGAGCGCCGAATCAACAAGAGAGGTTGCGGAGTCAATCAGCGCACTTTCTGACGTCATTGATTTTCCTTCGTTCGGAGGACCGGTCGCACAGGTCCCAGTCCATTGCTTCTGACTAAGATGAATCACCTTATTCTCGCGATTCATTTGTTTTGGTTTTACGAACTATTGAACAAGTTGCTAGCTCGCAGTATGATCGAGCCTTGTGAGGCCGCTTTTTCACCCTTCCGTGGAAGATCTAACTGTCGAAGCCATTCTTCACGCGCTCTCTGACTCGGTGCGGGTGGCTATCTACGCGGAGATGGTCGACTCAGAGTGTGCGCAGAGCTGTTCAAGTTTTTTGAAAGTCAGCGAGAAAGACATACCGAAATCAACACTCTCTCAGCACTTCAAAGCCCTCAGAGAAGCGGGTCTAATTCGGAGCGAGCGGCGAGGGGTGGAGATGCATAATATTTCCCGCTGTGCGGAAATCGAAGAGCGTTTTCCCGGATTAATTAGGTCAATCGTTAACGCTCACCAGGTGCAGTCGAAAGGGAAGACGCCAGACGGCCCTTCATCCCGGCGGAAGCGTGCCCGGAGCGCAACGCGCAAATAACGTTCCCGAATCTTAGCGCTTGGCCCTGCCTCTCGATCACATCTTTGCTGCGTGCCCGGAATAAGACGGGTAGTTTGTTTAGCCGCGAGCGTCGAATGTATAGAATGTGTTGCGGTCATATTCCGAGAGTGGCAGCCCCACTTCGATTCGCTTCGGCAAATCAGGATTTGAGACGACGTAACGGCCAAAGCTCACCCGCATTTGCAACACCGTCGCTGACGGTTGCTTCTGCCGTAGCAGGCTCAAAGCCACCTGCAGAGAATGTGCAGTAGAGGAGTGTTTTCTGCAGCGCAGCCGACAAGCGGAGGTCGGACAAGGAGCGGGAAGAGAGTTCGGGAGAAACCGCAGCGGTTTCTCCCGGCGCGATAAAGTCAAGGACGGCGATCTAGTAAATCCCGCGCCTTTCAATGGAACGGAGGATGGGTAAGCCATGGCCAATTGTTTCATCCGACGGCCGATCGTCGCGATTGTGATCGCGATCTAACAGTTATAGTTATAGTGGGCGCGATCAGTTCGTTCCACAGTCACCTCTCGTCGCCTTCGGCGTTCGTTGTACTGGCCTCACTTCGCCGCAGCGACAGCTTGCTCTGGAACATAGTTTAGGTAAATACCAGCGTCGTCTGACAGCCCAGCCTTGGCCTGCCGGGTCCAGTCGTCGGCGAGCACCTCATCGCGACCGGCCTCGATTGCACTCGGCACCCTCAGTCGTGCATTTGCACCGTCGCAAATAAGTTCAAGCGCGTCGCCGCGATGCTCAAGAATAAACTATGCGACCGGTAGGTTTAGATGGCGTTTTTCTCCTTGACAACTTAGGAGAGACACACTAATCTCCTAAGCACCTTAGGGGAAACCCGTGACCGACCGAGCCCAACTTCTTCCCGGCACCCTCGATCTTCTCATTCTCAAAGCTGTTTCGCTGGGTCCACTTCACGGTTACGGCGTTCTCTTGCGCATTGGGCAAATCTCCGGGCAAGCGCTGCTCATCGAGCAGGGCGCCCTCTATCCCGCGTTGTTCCGTCTGGTCCGGCAAGGCCTTCTCAAGGCCAGTTGGGGCACGTCAGAGAACAATCGCCGCGCTAAGTTTTATGAACTCACGGCTGCGGGCCGCAAACGTCTGCGCGACGAGACGGATGGCTGGAATCGCCTGGCTACTGCGATTGCCTCTGCCCTGGCCAGCCAACCGGAGGAAGTATGAAACTCCTGGCCTACTTCCGCTCCGTTGCCGATAAGTTTCTTCACCGCTCTGACCTGGCCGAAGAGATGGACGAGGAGCTTCACTCTCACATCCTGCATCGCGCCGATGATCTCGAACGCTCCGGCCTCAATCGCGCCGATGCCGAGCGCCGTGCCCGCATCGAGTTCGGCGGTCAGGAAAAGATCAAAGACGAATGCCACGAAGCCTTGGGAGCAAACTTCATCGACACTTTACAGCAAGACCTGCGCTTGGCTATCCGCCTGCTGCGCAAGTCTCCCAGCTTCACGGTGCTGGCCGTGACGACGCTGGCGCTGGCCATTGCTGCCAATGCCGTGGTCTTCGGCGTCATGGATGGTCTGATCCTGCGCCCGTTGAATGTGCCACAGTCCGAAAACCTTTGGGGGACTGTCTACGGAGAAGACACCGGCTTCCAGTCGTACCGTAACTATCTCGATCTCCGCGATCGCAACCACAGTTTCGATGGCCTGGCGGCCTTCAATTTCGCTTTCGTCGGGCTCGACACGGGTAACAATCCAACCATCGCCTATGGCTTCGCCACTACCGGGAACTATTTCGACGTGCTTCGCGTCCGGCCCTATCTCGGCCGATTCTTCAACTCTGCCGATGAGCGAGGCCCCAACAGCGCGCCATATCTCGTACTCAGCTACGCCTATTGGCACACCCGTTTCCAGGACGATCGCGGCGTGATCGGCCACATCGTTCAACTCAACAAGCATCCCTTCACCGTCATCGGGATTGCCCCAGCGGATTTCCGCGGTACCTTGCTGTTTGTCTCACCTGATTTCTTCATGCCGATCGTCAACCAGCAGCAGGTGGATGGAGAAGATCTCCTGAACGCGCGCGGTAGTACGAAAGGCATTTTTGAAACAATCGGACACCTCAAGTCGGGCGTGACTCCCGCCCAAGCCCTCGCCGACGTGAACGCAGTCGGCGCTTACCTCGCCAAGACTTATCCCAGGGAGTTCGGCCAAAAAAACGTGACTCTGGGACGCCCCGGCCTCACTTCCTTTGACACTGCGGTACGCGAATTCATCACTGGATTGATGTTACTCGCCGGTTTGATTCTGCTCGCCGCGTGCGCCAACCTGGGCGGACTGTTTGCCGCGCGCGCTGCCGATCGCTCACGCGAAGTGGCGCTGCGCCTCGCCCTCGGTTCGAGCCGCAAGCGTATCTTGCGGCAATTGCTGACCGAAGCCGTGCTGATTTCTCTGGCTGGAGGCATGGTTGGGCTCGTTGGCAGCCTCTTACTGCTGCGCCGGATCAGCCTGTGGCAACCCATTTCCGGCACTCCCATCCATCTGCCCGTGACCCCGGACGCCAAAATCTACGGCGTTGCTTTAATCCTGGCTCTGGTCAGCGGGTTTCTATTCGGGATCATTCCCGTGCGCCAGGTGATGCGAGCGAGTGCCTATGAGATCGTTAAAGCTGGCTCCAGTGGCCGGGCCGGACGCCGTTTGGCGGTGCGCGAGGTTCTGCTGGTCGTTCAGATTGCGATCTGTGGCGTTCTAGTCACATCTTCGATGGTCGCGCTCCGCGGGCTGGAGCGCTCGATGAACGCGTCGTTCGGCTTCGAGCCACGCAAGGCGATACTGGTCAGCACAAACCTCGCCATGGCGGGTTATTCCATGGAGCAAATGCCGGTCATGCAGAAGAAAATGATCCAGGCTCTGCAAACCATTCCGGGAGTCGAGCACGTAGGACTCGTCAATAACTATGCGCCATTGATCTATGCTGCCGGTAGCCGCGCAAACGTCTTCAAAGAGGAAGCGACAGATCTGCGGCCGGTGAATGCGGCGGCTGAGCCATACCGCTACGATGTCTCTCCTGAATACTTTCAAGCGGCCGGCACAACCCTGCTGGCAGGCAGAGATCTCAGCTGGAATGACGGAAAAAACGCGCCCCTCGTCGCCGTCGTCAATCGCGAGTTTGCCATCAAGATGTTTGGTTCGGTCACGAATGCGCTTGGTCGGTATTACAAGTTGCAGGATGGAACCCGCATGCAGATCGTGGGCGTGGTTGAAGACGGAAAATATATGAGCCTCACCGAAAATCCAGAGCCGGCGATCTTTCCCTCGTTCCTACAATCACCGGCCAGCCAGTCCGATCTTGTGGTGCGATCGAGACGCGATCCGCAACAAATTGCCGCAGCGATTCGAAGCAAAATTCACGGTCTCGATTCCGGCCTGCCCCTCGATTCGGCCACGTGGGACAGTCTGCTGGAGGTCGTTCTGTTTCCGGCGCGAATGGCGACGATGTCACTGGGTGTGCTGGGCATGATGGGGGCGATCCTGTCGATCACCGGAGTGTTCGGAATGGCCGCGTACTCGGTGAGCAAGCGGCTGCGCGAGCTGGGAATCCGCATGGCTCTCGGCGGACAGCGCAAGGAAGTCCTGTACGTCGCTTTAGGGCGGGCATTCAAATTGCTCGCCATGGGCTCCAGTGCCGGACTGGTGCTTGGGCTTCTGGCCACGAAGGTTCTGGCTTTTATCGTCTATCAAGCAACTCCTCGCGACCCTGTGGTTCTGGCCGCTGTAGTGCTCGCGATGGTGCTACTTGGTTTGTTGGCCACCTGGATTCCCGCACGCCGCGCACTGTCCGTAAATCCGCTCATTCTGCTGCGCGAGGACTAAACGCTACCGCACTCGCCCAAGGCGCGGCCAGCCGATACCGCGCCCACAAACTAGAATGATTGGGAGAAC
>DASXLU010000228.1:0-13962 GCA_036496065.1 Candidatus Acidiferrum sp. | reverse complement strand
CTTTGGTGGTGGCGGTGAGGGAATCTACTTTTACGGTGATGGAGTGGATGGCGCCATCGGCGGTGGGTGGGGTGAAGGCGATGCTGTATTCGTGGCGGACTAGTTGGGCTACCTGGCGATAGGTTTCCTGGAAGGCTTTGGCGTTTTCGGGGAAGTAGGCGCGGCCGCCGGTGGTGTCGGCTATGGCTTTGAGTTGAGCATCGGCATTGGCGAATGCCTGTTGGGCTTGTTGGACGATGCGCTTGCCGCCTTCTTTGCCATTGCGCAATGGGCCACTCATGGAGACGCACAGCACGCGGACGTCGCCAAGTTGCAAACGGGTTTGCAACGCTTGAATCGCGGCGGGCGGGGAAGTATCCACGCCGGTCGAGAGCAGAACGATGGTCTTTTTGCCGGGGACGCGCGACACCCAATCCAACACTGTGTTCAAACTTGACGATAAATTCAGTTGGCCAAAGCCCAGGTTGAATTGGATCTGGTCCAGCGTGCCTTGCGCCAGTTGCTTGTCTGCGGTGAAGTCCAGAATGGCCTCGGGAGCTTCGGCATAGCGCACGATGGCAATGCGGTCGCCGGCGGAGAGGCCGTGCAGGAGCGCATCGGCAGCGAGGAGGTGGGCGTCTTGCAGAAGATAGACAGCGGGTCCGGCCTCGATCAGGAGCAGAACCTGACCGGGCTCCTCGATGGGCGTGAATTCGGTGATGGGTTGTGCGGAGGCGTTGTCAAAGACGTGAAAATCTTCGCGGCGCAGGCCCTCGACGAATTTGCCGTGAGCATCGACGACGATAACGCCAACGTTCACGCGGGCGACGTCGACGTGAATGGTTTGCGGAGGCTGGGCGACTGATGGAGCCACGAACGAGCAGACGAACGCGGTGGCCCGCCAGCACGCGAGAACTGGCATGCAGGCGATGATCTCGCGATGTTCGTGGGTTGGGTGGCACTGCAATCCTCCAAGAGGAAGAAATTTCACCACAGAGGGCACGGAGGACACAGAGAAAGGCAGGGAAGACGGAAGCCCTGCGCGCTGATGAGGAAAACGGTCAGAGCGCAGGGCTTCGAGTTTCGCGAGCGGCATGATGTGGCCACTCTTCTGCCTGCGGAGGCGGACGCGAATTAGGGCTTCGCTGCGGGTGCCGGCGCGGGTGCCGGAGCTTGCGCTGGGGGAGTCGCAGCAGTCGGTGCCGCGCCGCCGGTGTCCTTGGGCGTGGCGAGGTAGCCGTTGATTTGATTCTTGCCCACATCGAAAACTACGACTTCGTAGGGAGCGAGCCGGGCGCTGCCCTTGACATAAAACTGGATGGGCTCGCCCGCAGTCTTGTCTTTTTTCTCGATGGACTTGTCGTCGGCGAGAACGGTCATGGTGTACTTGGATTTCTTCTGATCGGTTTTGTTCAAGGACATTTGCACAGGGCCAACGCGCTGCGGGGTCTTGGACTTCTGCAAGGTGAATTCGTAGTAGTTGCGATCGCCTTTGCGGCGGAGGTCTTCGAGATCGTCGTGATTGCGCGCGATCAAGCCGCTCATGACGCCCATATCGCCAGTGGCGCGATCGAGTTTGGTTTTGGTGGCTTCCAGATCGGTGCGGGTGGCATCGATGTCTTTCTTTGCGCCGCCGACTTCGGTGGCCACTGCGCCGATTTTCTCTTCACTTTCTTTCTGGGAGGCCATGATCTGCTGCGAGAGCTTCTGATCGGACGCAGTCTGCTGCTTGCGGATGGATTCGGCGCGGCTGCGAGCCTCGGCAATTTCGGATTGAGTCATGCCGATTTTCTGACTGGCGACTTCGACCTGGCCCTTGAGGTCCGCGAGGCGCGTGTTGGCCTGGTCTAACTGCGCGGAAAGAATTTTGTTCTGCTCTTCGGACTTGAAAAGATCCTGCTCGAGGCGCGCTTGTATCGAGTGTCCTGCGTAGGCCAGAGCAGCCAGAGCGACGAACAGCACACCGAACAAGACGGCGATCCATCGTGGCGTGCCAACTGAATCATAGTGATAGGAGTCTTGGGGACTCGGTACATTTGGAGAAATACTCATTCTCCCTCCTCGGAAATGGTAGCCAGGGCCTGGCTGATTGACATGAGGATTATCTACCGGCCACGACTACAAGTCTATTCTCCATCAGGAACGGTTGCTTGGACGTTTAGGGGCCGCGGGACGCAGCTCGGGCCTTTCCGGCCAGCGCGCAAAGATAGTGGTGTTGAGGCCGCCACGGGGAGTGAATTCGCCTTTGACGATAGCCCACTCGGGATCGACGGCTTTGACGATGTCGTGCAGGATTTTATTCACGGCGTTTTCGTAAAAGATGCCGAGGTTGCGATAGGCCAGCAGGTAGAGCTTCAGTGACTTGAGCTCGATGCAGGATTTGCGGGGCTTGTACTGCAAGGTAATGGTGCCATAGTCTGGCAAACCGGTTTTCGGGCACATGGAAGTGTATTCCGGGTAGCGCGTGGTGATGACGTAGCCCTGATATTGGTTGGGCCATGCTTCCAGCGCCGGGAGTTTTGCGGCAATGCCGGCGCGAGCGTGTTCATCGGTGTAATTTGGCATTAGATTGGTCCTTGTCTCTAATTAACACTCTTGACTATTGTAACGTGCGAACTCTGTTTGCGTTGCTGCTTGCGATAGGGTGACCGCTAGTCTATCCTGAGCGGAATTAAGGGAGAGGCCACAAGGGACCAGATGATTTGCCCGATCTGTAAGCAAGAAGGCGTAAGACGTTCTCGGCGGCAGTCGGGAGGCGACTTCGTTCTGGGGCTGATCGGGATTTATCCCTGGCGCTGTAGAAGTTGCAGCGCGCGATTTCATTCGCGATTGATGTCGTTGAGCGATTCGCTGCGGGCACACTGTCCCATCTGCGGGAACCACGACTTGAAGCGAATTGCAGGGGAACACGTGGATGGGCCTACGGCGTTTCTGTGGCGCATGCTGCGTGTGCCGGCGTTGCGCTGCGAACCGTGCCGGTACAAGTATTTTTCGATTCTGCCGATGCAACATCACGACGTCGACGAAAATGTGCCGGTTTCGTCCGCGGACTAGCGCAAGCGCCGGGGCGTTGTCGCACACCGCAAAATGCGGCATAAGTGCGTAAGAGCCTGCGAACCAAGCGTCAGATCCCTCCACAATCGATCGCTTTACCCTGACGAATCAATCCCCGCTCGTCGCTCATCACTGCGTAACCACACTTGGGATCGGTGACATCTTCCAGGAGCAAGTCGTAGGCATTTCCGTTGGCAGATATGAGCAGGCGCAGTTTCCAGCCGGGCACGATTTCCGGGCCGCGGCCGTAAAGAGCATGCTGGACGGTAGGGAACGACTCGCCGGCCCACTTGGTGCCGGACTCGGTGAAATCGCCATTGCCCTGGAGCGTGTCCCACGAGGCGTAACCGTCATGGGACTTCTTGTAGTTGGCTTCGGCGACATTGATCGCGCGGGCTAGATTCATGGCAAAGCTGCGGCGTTCCTGCTCGCGATTGACGGTGCTGGTGGTGTTCTTCTTCTGCGCGAAAGTGGCGGGAAGGAGCGCGCAAGCCAGAATTACGAAAGCTAGAGTGAGTTTTATCGCGCGCGACATGAGCCCTCCGTGGATACGAGCAAATCCGTGAGTGTCTTGAAATGATGCCACTGGCTGGGAGTTTCTCCAACTTCAGGTCACACGAGGCAGGTGCGGGGGTCCTATTGCAACGTAGGTTAAGTGCAGTATGATGGGCGCCTGTCCGCGCTACATTGGGTGGGAATGCAGGTGGATATGAGTACACAGAGTTCAATGACTCCGCATACTCCGGAAAGCGCGCGCCTCGCGGCACTGGACCGCTACGCCATCCTCGACACAGAACCGGAGCAGACCTTCGACGACATCGTGATCCTGGCCGCGCATATATGCGATACGCCAATGGCGATGCTGTCGCTGGTGGACGAAAATCGGCAATGGTTCAAATCGCGAGTGGGCGTGCAGGTGCGGGAAACGCCGCGCGAAACTTCGATATGTTCGCACGCCATCGAGCAAAATGATTTGTTCATCGTGCCGGACACGTTACAGGATGCGCGCTTCCAAAACAATCCGTTGGTGCTAAACGAGCCGTGCATCCGGTTTTATGCCGGGGCGCCTCTGATCAATGAAGAGGGCTACGCACTGGGGACGGTATGCGTCGTGGATCGCGAACCACGCGAACTGAACGCCGAGCAGAAGCAGGCATTGAAATCGCTGGCGCGGCTGGCATTGGGCCAGATGGAACTGCGACACAACTTGAATTTATTGAAGGAAGCGTTGAACGATCGCACTCGGGAAGAACATGCGCGGGAACTGGAATTGAAGCGGCTGCAGGAAAAACTGATTCGCGTGATGGGATTGAAGATTTAGAGCGAGCATGAGGATGCAACTGAGAGATGGGCCTTAGCGAAACCGCCGAGGCCCATCTCTTTTTGGGGATTTGGTTGCGAACTTAGCGGCCGCTGGTGTGTGCTGGGCACTCTTTGCCCATGCCCTCGCCGGAGCAGCAGCCTTTCTTGTCTTTCATGTTGCAAGCCATAGCGTTCTTACCGCAACAAGATTTGGCGTCCTTGGCGTTGCAGTTGGCGCAAGTACCCTTGGCGTTCTTCGCGGCATGAGTTTTGGCGCAGTGAGCCTTGCAGCAATCCATGGCGGCCATGGAGTCTTTGTGGCAGCAAGCGGCTTCCTTGCCGTCCTTACTCTGGCAACATTCCATCGCTTGGCCGTCTTTTGCGGCACAGCAGTCTGGTTTGTCGGCGGACTGGCCTCCTTTGCAACAAGCGCCGCAAGATTTTGCACTATCCTGGGTCGCTGTTGCGGCAGGAGGATTTACCGGATTCTGCTGGCTTTGGGCCGCCTGTTGGGCAAAGACTGGAAAATATGCTGCAACTGCAAATACCACCGCTAAAGCTAAAGTTCGTACTTTCATTTCGTCACCTCAAATTTGATTTGTTTGGAAGTAAGGATGGGAAGCGCGTCCCATGCGCACACACTGGGTCCTGCGTCGCGAAGAGGTGGAGAGGCAGAATCAGGTGCGCAAAACAGAATGCGAGGAGGGACCGTCTGGCGGAGGAAGAGAGTCCGAGGCGGCACGTGAGAATGCTGCGGAAGGCGCGAGTACTGAGAATTGCGGTGCGAGGACGTGGAGAAGCGCGAACGTCCGCAGCGTCAGCGAAACATAGTGGCGGCGGCTGACCGGTACAGAATGCGACACCTTGCAGCAATCATGGTTCGCAGATGCCTGTAAGCTAAATGGGCAGTGAGTGGCAGCGTCTTCGGTTTGGATTTTTTGCGATTCTGAGGGGCAGCAGTTGTGATGCGAAGGGGAAGGTTCAGGTTTAAGGGCAGGTGGAGTTCCTGCCGGCACCACAGCTGCTGCCCGAGAGTGAAGGCCAGTGCACGCTGAAAGAGGCTGGTTGACGGATACCGTCCAGCCCAGAAGCGTCACGATCAAGACCACTCCGAGAGATCGCCTGGCCATTGCAGTTAAGATTGTGCAGGGAAGAGAGGGAGCCGACTGTGACGGGCATCACGCAAGGTTGTGATTCGATGGTTCCATTTTGGGAAGGTCTGCTATGAGGCGTTTCGTTCGACGAATTCCGGGACTTGCAGGATCGGCGGCGCTGCTTTTGCTGTTTGCCAGCAGCGATGCAGAGGCGCAGATCCGCAAGGCGTGCGTGCAAGGGGTCGCTCTGAAGCTGAGTGCGGCGGGGGCGGTGCAGGGAAGCTTGCTGATGGCAGAAGTGACGGGAGCCAAGGGAATGATAAAGCCGCAAGCGGAATGGGACGGGAAGGCTATTCCTTTGTGGACTGAGGGGGCCGGTAGTTCTGGCCTGCATGGGCTGATTGGCGTGGACCTGGAGAAGAAGCCGGGGCGCTATGAATGGAAACTGTCCTGGCAAGACGCGAAGGGAACGCCGGTTTCGTGCAGTGCCGAAGTGCCGGTGCGCGCGGGGAAATTCCTTACGGAACACCTGAAAGTGGAGAAGCAGTTTGTGCAGCCGGATCCCGAGCAGATGAAGCGCGCGGAGGAAGATCAGAAGAAGATGAAGGCCATCTACGATACGGTGACGCCGGAACGGCTGTGGCAGGGAAAATTCCGGATTCCGCTGAACAATGTGACGACGGGCGGAAATTTTGGCAGGCGACGCGTGTTGAATGGCGAAGCGCGGTCGCCGCATGCGGGGGTGGATTTTCCGGCGCCAACGGGAACACCGGTGTTCGCGGCGCAGGCGGGACGCGTGGTGGTGGCGGAGGATTTGTACTACTCCGGGAACACAATCGTGATTGATCACGGGTATGGGATTTACACGATGTACGCGCACTTGTCGGAAATTGGCGTGCACGCCGGTGATGCGGTGAAACTTTCCGAGCAGATCGGCAAGGTGGGAGCTACGGGGAGAGTGACCGGTCCGCATCTGCATTGGGGGCTGACGGTGGACCACGCGCGAGTGAATGCGTTGAACATTGCGCAGCGGGAGCCGTAACGGCGGTTGCCTTCGCGGTAGATTTCTACGTCGGTAAGAAGGATTTGGTGAGTTCGCGAGCGGCAGACACTGACGATTCGTTCGAGAATCGCCTGACTCAGCAGGGGGAAAGCAAAAGAACAGGCGCCCACCCTTTGCAAAGAGCGCAAAGGGTAGGCCACCCAGTTGGTTGCGATGCGTTGAGGGTGCCAGCTATTTTAAATAGGTGCGAACGATTTCGATGAGGTCTTGCGCGGCCTCAGCGGAAGACTTCGTCTTGCGCGGCATGTGATTGAGGATGTGATCTTCCATTAACTCCCCCATAAGGCTGTTGATCGCGCCGCGCGAGGCGGCGAGCCGCTGCAGGATGTCGGAGCAGTGCGCATCTTCCTCAATGGCACGCAGCACAGACTCCAGTTGGCCAATGACTTTTTTCGTCCGATTTACGAGATCAAGCTTTTCGTGAGTTAGATGGCTCATTTTTTGTTCTTTTTTTGCTCGACTACCCTATGGGGGTATGGTATCAAGGGAGAGACGGAAATGACAAGTCGAGCGAATGAGTGAAAGCATGAGCATGCTGAAACAAAAAGCCGAGCCGCCACATAGATGTGGCGGTGCATTTCTTGAGGAGCCCTCCGACTGACGCGCTGACCGCCGCCTTTCGGAGGCATGAGCTGCTTCGCGAGATGTTGCCGAAGCAACCGAAAGGAAGCGAAATGGTGTTACAGACCCTTAACAAGAAACTCAGGGGCGGTGAGGCATCCTCCCTCTACTGCGTTTGGGTGCGCAAAGAGGAATGTGCCGCGGCCCCATTGGTGTGCATTTGGATCGACCGCAGGATGAGCGCGTTCGAAGGTCAATTTGCGTCCGGCGATGCAATTGAGAAAGCGAAAAAGAGTCTGGAAGCGACAGAGAAATCTGATTGTGACTGCGGCTTTTGCAACGGCTACTCACGCTGAGGCTGGAGAGTTCGAGCACCGATGAGAAGAGGCCACTCGAAGACGAGAGACGAGCGCGCCTTGCGAATGCTGTGCCTGTTGCTTTGTGTCTTCCTGGCAGGGCTTTGGGCGCGCGGGGCGAAAGCGCAAGAGAATCCGCAAACACAAGAGCCAGCCCAACCGGAAAACGCGGCGACGGCAGCGGCGCCCGACCCGCAAGATTCGCTGGTAGTGATGATCCCGCACGGAGAATGGGACCGTTTGTGGCTTTCGGGCCAGGCGAACTTTATTTCGCAGTGGCACCCGGGATTTCATTCTCCGTATCAAGGCAAGAATAGTTTGTCGCCGGAGGCGCAAGACGCCAGTTCGCGTGTGCTCACATTATTCACCGGGCTGCGTGTTACGAAGACCACGGAGTTTTTGTGCGACGTGCAGGAGACCGGTGGGCACGGACTGGGCGAGGCATTGGGCCTCGGAGGGTTTTTCAACCTGGACGTTGTGCGCAACCCGACGTTGAGCAAGGCGCCGTATGTGGCGCGGCTGATGTGGCACCAGATTATTCCGCTGGGAAGGAAGAAAATTGTTGCCGAGCGGAATCCCTTTTCACTGTTTCGCGAATTACCAGAGCGGCGGCTGGAGATCCGCTTCGGCAAGTACAGCATGGCGGATTTCTTCGATTTGAACAGCTACGGAACCGACACAAATTTTCAATTCATGAACTGGACTGTGGACAACAACGGCGCGTACGACTACGCGGCGGATACGCGAGGATTCACGTTCGCGGCGATGGTGGAATATCACGACCGCAATTGGGTGTTGCGATTTGCGGAAGCGTTGATGCCCAAAGTGGCCAACGGAATCCATCTGGACGCGGATCTGAGCCGGGCACGCGGGGAAAACGTTGAGCTGGAGCTGCACGGGCAGGTGGTCCCGAAGCATGAGGGAATACTGCGTTTGTTGGCCTATGTGAATCACGCGAACATGGGCGATTACAACCAGGCCGTGGACAATTATCTGAACGGGCTTACGCCTACGCCCGACATTACGGCGCATCCTTTGCAGACGACGGTGAAGTACGGTTTCGGGGCTAATTTCGAACAGCCGGTGAATTCCTGGTTGGGAGTCTTCGGCCGGTGGGGCTGGAATGAAGGCGAGCACGAATCGTACGCGTACACCGAGGTGGACCAGACGTGGCAGATCGGCGTTGGCGGGAATGGAGCGCGCTGGGGGCGCCGCTACGATCGGCTCGGACTGGTCTTCGTGAGCAACGGAATCAGCAAACCGCACCAGCAATATCTGGCGGACGGCGGCTACGGATTTCTGCTGGGAGACGGGCATTTGCGCTATGGCCGGGAAAATATCGTGGAGAGCTTTTATACGTTGCACGCGTGGCGAGGAGTTTTTCCGGCGTTTGGCTTGCAGTACGCGGCAAATCCCGGATACAACCGCGATCGCGGGCCGGTGATAGTGCCGACGTTACGACTACATCTGGAATTCTGAAGGCGACCTCAGTGGAATTGCGCTACTTGCGTTTGCGATTCGGCTAAGCGCAAGCGGGAACTGCGAACAATCGTGGCGAAGCGGCGCGTAAGTTCGCGAATGCGATCGGGTTTGTGCAGGAGCATCGATTCGCGCGGAATGATTTCCTTGCCGATGCTGAGCGCTGCGACTCCAGCAAGCAGGTACTGCGAAGCATTTTGTTGGGTTACGCCGCCGCCGGCGATGAAGGGGATGTCGGGAAAGGGGCGCTTCAAGGCGCGAATGTAATTGTCGCCGCCGACGAGGGAGCAGGGAAAAACTTTTACGAAGTCGGATCCCGCTTTCCAGGCCGCGAGAATTTCAGTGGGAGTAAGAGCGCCCGCCATCATAATGATGTGCGGATTTTTCGCCACGAGTTGCACGGTGGGTATGTCTAGCGCGGGGCTGCTGATGAATTGCGCTCCGGCCTCGATGCACTGACGCGCAGTATCCACATCCACAACCGTGCCCGCACCCAGGATGACGTCGGGCACTTTTTTGGCGAGTTCGCGGATCACTTCGATAGCGCCGGGGACGGTCATGGTGACCTCGATGAGCGGAATACCGGCATGAGAAACTTCGTCCACGGCGAAACGCGCGTCCTCCGCCGAGGAGGTACGGATTACGGGAACAAGCCCAATCTGTTCTACCTGCGCACGTAATTCCTGTTTGTTCATGGTGAGGACCCCTCCCGGCGCTGGCCAGGCTCGATGAAGCTGGGACAGTTGCTTGAGAGCATTATAGTAGCGCTGCCAAGTTTTTGCAGTTTCCTGTGGCTCGCTGTGGCTCAACCCATACGGTGATAGAGTAGAGCCGCTGTAAAGGAAGAACGAAAATGGCACTCAAAAAGAAGAAGCCGAAGAAAGCTAAAACGAAGAAGGCTGCAGTGAAGCACGGGAACGCGAAGAAGAAGACTGCCGCGAAGAAAAAGGTGGCGAGCAAGAGACGGGCGGCGCCGAAGCGGAAAGTGGTTCGCAAGCGGCCAGCGCGGCGAGTTCGGGGACGCGCAGGAAACGCGGAACTATTGACGCTGGACCAGCCAGGACTCGGGGCCGGCACTGGAGGGCAGTCTGGAGATACCCAGGGCCTCTCTGACGTGGCGGAGACGGACTCTGAAAGTGTGCAGGAATTATTGGAGGAGGGACAGTCGTTCGAGGCGGAAGTCGTGAGCGGAGTGGAAAATGCCCGGGATCCAGACGAGTCGGAAGTGGTAACCCGGCAAGTGCCAGAAGATGATGTTCCGGAAGAATATGTTGAAGGGGATGACGACGGTCCGGAGCGAAACTCGCGGGTCAACTAACCCAGCCTTATGCGAATTGGGGTAATCTCTGACACGCATGGCCTGCTGCGCCCCGAGGCCGTACGGGCCCTGCGAGGGGTGGAACTGATTGTTCACGCGGGCGATGTAGGTCGAGCGGAAATCCTGAGAAAGTTGAAAGAGATCGCCCCGGTCTTTGCGGTTCGAGGGAACGTGGATACAGACGATTGGGCGCAAGAGCTTCCGTTGACGGCATATGTGCAGGCAGGGAAGGCCAACCTCTATGTGCTGCATAACCTGAAAGAATTGGACCTGAAGCCAAAGGCTGCCGGAATTGACGTGGTGATCAGTGGCCACACGCATCAGGTGCAAGAACGCAAAGAGGGCGGAGTCCTCTACCTGAATCCGGGAAGTGCGGGACCAAAGCGATTCAATCTGCCGATCACGCTGGTGTTGGTGGACTTGGCGAAAGAGCCGTGGAAAATCGAAATGATAGATTTAATGCATGAGTCTTTTGGATATTAGTCTGGGTCAAGAGAGCAGTGCAAAAGCGGGAATTGGCGCATAGTGCCTGCTTCGAAACAATGTAAATAGCATAAGAATGAGCAAGTTGCGCGACCAGTCGCATGGCGTTCCGCATGCACTTCTAGCTAGCGAGCGCGAGCGGCGGCTACCCACCCACTCTTCAGAATCGCGCCTCCTGACATGGGGTGAAAATATGAGAATTTATCGGGATATCGCAACCCTAGCGGGTTTGCAGGTCATTTGTTTCTTTTTGCTGAGTCACTTCGAGCCTGGTTTCTTTCTTCTGCACTTTTATCAAACGATCATATACATGGCGATTTTGGTGATGCTGTTTTATATGGAAGATCGCTGGGCGTACATGATCGGGATTCTTGCTCCTATCGTGTGGCTCGGGATGGCATTCGCCACGGGGCTTCTCGGGGCAGCGATGCGTCAGATGCTGCGCCTGGGGCACGGGCAAGAGATCAGCAACGTAGTGAGCTTTCTTGCGGCTATCACGGCAATCCTTAGCGTGATGATGGTCGCCGCATGTTTCCGGCGGTGGATGAAGGAATATGGCGGGCTAGGCAAGTCGTTGAGCACGTTTGCCGTAAGCTTTGGAATAGTCGCGGTTTACTACGGGATATTGGTGGCTTGGTTCTGGCAGATGATTCCCGGGGCGGCAGGAAACTAGACGGAGCTTCCTAGAGTGTCAGCGGTCGGGGGTCCGGGAGTGATTCTGGACCCCTGATTATTCTTGGGACACGCGAATTGTTACAGATTGAGCAAACCCTCCAGAAGTACTGGCGTACTGTAATGGAACGGGGTATTTTAGTACGGACCCGCTATTGTCTTGCACCGGGGTGCAGGGCAGAATAACCGCAGGATCAGCCGCTCTTCGTGAGCTTCGTACGACGGCAGGTAGTCCAAAAAATCCGTTGTAGGCCTTGAGTCTGAGGAAGAAGCTTCTCTGCGAATGGCTGAAAACGCACTGTAAGGTCTGAAAGTAGGAAAGTCCCCATGGGCGTGCTCCACTTCCGATACCGCGAGCGTCGACGGACATTACGCGTTTCCCTGACCGTGCCGGTTGCAGTGCATGGGCAAACGGACCTGGGCGAGAAATTCTGTGTGCGTGCGGTGACTCGCTCGATAAATCAGCAAGGCGCGTTGCTGGTGATGGACGAACCAGTAGTAGCCGGACAGATGTTGATGCTGGTGAACGAGAACACCAACCGGTCGACGGAAACGCGCGTAGCGCATGTGCGGCGCGAACGCGACGGGAAGCTTTTTGTTGGACTGGAGTTCGTGAATCCGGATTCGAACTTCTGGAAGATGACGTTTCCAGTGCCTGGTGCGCGGCCGCTGCGGCGTGCGAACGGATCGAAGGCGTCGGCGAGTTCGTGAGTGGTGACCGGTGGCTAGTGATTCGTGATTCGAAATCGTAGGGCCTCCTCGTTGAAATTTGAGACTCCAAGACGGTAAGCCTGCCGTCGTGTTTCTGTTGAAAGCCACGTGTTGAAAGTCGAAAGTTGAAGGTTCAACTTTGAGCTTTCAACTTTAACGTGGGCCTCGGGACGTGGTTCGAGACTCTCAAGCAACAAATTATTTGCGGCGGTTCTTTTTGGCGGAAGATTTGTGTGATTTTTGTGCACGCAGGGCTTTAAGAGACACGGTTTTCGCGCCTTTGTGCGCGGCGAGTGATTCGCGAACTTTCCTTGGTAATTTTGCAGCGACCATTTCGTAAGATTCGCGGAGAAGTTCAGCAAGCTCGGAGGCGGGAATGGCGTCGCGCGTTTCGAGTGCAACCCACTTGGCGCGGGCCAGATACGGCGCGGGGATGATGTCTTGCCGTTCCGTCAATTCGAAAAACTTTTCTGGATTGGCTTTGAACGAAAGGCAAACGGGTGCGGGCACCAGTGGCGTGGCCGCGAACATCTTGCCACCCACTTTGAAAAGCAGATCATCGCCCCACTGAATCTGCTCGGTGACGCCGGGAAAAGACAGGCACAATCGCCGAAGTGCTTCGATGTCCATAGGTCACTTCAGTCTGCAGCGGCGTAGCGCCGGAAGAACGAATCCAGCTTCCATTGCGGCCGTGAGGAGGCATTCGCGGTCTCGATTAACAGGCGGCGAACAATTTCTTCGTAGAGCGCGGCGGCCGACAAATCGACGGGCTGATTCGCGTCGTCGGAAGGCGCGTGGTAGCGATTCGTGAGCCAATCCTTGAAGAGCTTCTGCTCGGGCGAACCGGGCTCGTAAAAAACGTCCATGATGACGGAAGGCACGCCGTGGCGGATGAAATTGTACTGATCGCTGCGAATGAAGAGGTTACGCAGCGGCTCGGGATCGGGAACCGGCTTTACGCCGACCGAGCGCGCGATGGCCGCGGCACGATCGCCGAGATCCGAATCCGCGAGACCTTGGATGCGCAGAACCTTGAGCGGAACGATGGGAAGAAACATGTCGACGTTGATATCCGCGACGATGGACTTCGGCGGAACCGTAGGGTGCGCAGCGTAATACTTTGAGCCGAGGAGGCCCTTTTCTTCCGCGGTGACCAGCAGAAAGATGATCGAGCGTTGCAGTTTTTCAGGATGCGCGCGAAGGTCGGCGGCGATGTCCATCACCAAGGCGCTGCCGGAGCCGTCATCCATGGCGCCGTTGTAGATGCGATCGCCGTTAATGGGAGCGCCGACACCGATGTGATCCATGTGCGCGGAAACGACGACGAACTCGTTCTTGAGCGTGGGATCGGAGCCGACGAGCTTGGCGACGACGTTGGCGGATTCGATTTTCGTGGTGTTGATGACGGCGCTTACCTTGAGTGAAGTTGCCAGAGGAAAGCGGGGCAGGGACTTGCGATCTTTGCCGAGCGCGGCGACTTCGGCGAAGGTGTGGCCCGAGCCTTCGAAAAGCTGCTCGGCAGATGCGGGATTGAAAAGCACGGCGACTTGCAGGCCGGCGGTTTCGTTGAATTCGGGATCGGCGAGGTCCATGGAAGGGTGATTGCGGTTCAGCGAAATGCGCGACCAAGGAACGTCCATGGAAGCGGGATTCGGAATAGCCACGATTCCGATGGCGCCGGCGGCACGCAGCGCCTTCCAACGTTCGGCGATGGTCTGATAGTGAGAAGCGAGCGCGGTGGGGATATCGGAGGGCGAGCCTGCGAGATAGACGACAACTTTGTCTTTCAGATCGAGGCCGGCGAGTTCGTCGAGATCGTTTTCCGGGACGCGCAGGCCGTAGCCGATAAAGACCAGTGATGCGGTGAACGAGCCGGATTGGCGCGTGGAG
>DASXLU010000227.1:0-9366 GCA_036496065.1 Candidatus Acidiferrum sp. | reverse complement strand
TACTCTCCGCTCTTTCCTATGCGCTAGACCTGACTGAAGGGCGCCCGATGGGGCATTCGGTGCGGAGCTGCATTATCGGGATGCGCATAGCGCAGCAAATTGGACTGCCCGAAGACGAGCAAGCCGACCTGTATTACACGTTGCTGATGAAAGATGCAGGTTGCAGCAGCAATTCCTCGCGGCTCTACCACATTTTGAATGCGGACGACATCAGCGCCAAAGGCGATCTGAAAACGACGGACTGGACGCGTGTCGGCTGGGAAAGCCTGCACTATGCCGTGACGCACGTGGCAACGAGCACGCCGTTTCCTCAGCGAATTTGGAAACTGTTGCAGGTAGCGGCCACACAACAGCGCGATTCCTGTGAGCTGGTGAAAATTCGCTGCGAGCGCGGGTCGATGATCGCGCGAAAACTGGGATTCTCGGACAGTGTTGCCGCAGGAATCCACAGCCTGGACGAACACTGGAACGGAAAAGGCTATCCCAACGGATTGCGCGGCAACGAAATCCCGATATTTGCGAACGTAGCGAACCTGGCGCAGACGCTGGAAGTATTTCTGAATGCGCAAGGCCGGGCGGCAGCGGTGGACGCGGCGCGGCGTCGAAGCGGAAGGTGGTTCAGTCCAGAGCTGGTGAAGGCCGCGATCTCGTTGTGTAAGGACGGGTCGCTGTGGGAAGGGCTGGAAAAGGATGACCTGAGCGCGGAAGTGTTGTCGCTGGAGCCGATGGATCGCCGTCTTACCGCCGATGATGCGACCATCGACGACATATGCGTGGCGTTCGCGGAAATCATCGACGCGAAAACGCCCTTTACGTATCAACATTCGAGCGGGGTAGCCGACGCTGCGGTGGATATCGGGCGCTGGTTCGGCATGGGTGATCGCGACATCAAGAGACTGCGCCGCGCGGGATTGCTGCATGACATTGGCAAGCTAGGAGTTTCGAACGCGATTCTAGAGAAGCCCGGGAAGTTGACCGCGGACGAGTTTGCGGCGGTTCGCGAACATCCCTATCAGACGTATGAGATTTTGCGGCGCATTCCTGCGTTTGCGGATTTTAGTTACGACGCAGCGGCACACCACGAACGCTTGAACGGAAAAGGATATTGGCGAGGGCTGACTTCGGACGATCTGTCGCTTTTTGCGCGAATTTTGGCGGTGGCAGATGTGTTCGATGCGTTGCGCGCCAAGCGGCCTTACCGCGACGCATTGCCGCTGGAAAAAGTTTTTTCCATGATGCGGGAAGATACCCCGCATGCGCTCGATGTGACGTGCCTGAATGCCTTGATGGAGTCGAACCAAGGCGCTGAAGGCATGCAGTCAACTCAAACGCCGGTAGCAATCGCGAACTAAAAACTCTGAGGAGGAAGAAAATGAAGGTGAATATTCGCTACGTGATTGTGTGGTGTGCCTTAGTGCTCGCGGGATCCGCTTCCCGCGCGCAGGACTTCTATTGGAACACGGCCAGTGCGCGTTCGGCGGCCATGGGCGGAGTGTACGTCGCGTCTTCTACGGACGCGCTGGACGCGTTGGCTGCGAACCCAGCGGGACTGACGTTTCTGCGCGGGCGCAACTTGAATCTAGCGGCGGACGCGGTGTTTGCGCGCGGATCGTTTAGCAATTCGGTGAATGCTGGCGCGCCGCTGAGCAATTCGGCTGGTGTCATACCGTACGGGGCGTTTGGCATGCCGATCGGGAAGTCACCCTTCAGTTTCGCGATAGGAGCGATGCCGGACTTGCTCTCGTCAGCCAACTGGCACTATGTGGACGCGCCGGGAACAGCGGGTGCGACCTATGGATTGCAGCAGCAGAAATCGGCGATCAACGCGGTGCGATTTGCGGCGGGCTTTGGCGTTGCGCTTGGGTCGAAATTGTCACTGGGCGCAACGGTGGGAGCGGACTACAACACGAACACCCTGCAGGCTCCGTATATTTTTCAGTCGCAACCGCAATTGGCGGGACTGAAGACGCTGTTGGACTTGCACACGAACGGAACTGGATGGAATGCGAGCATTGGCGCGTTGGCGCATCCGACGAAGAAGGTGGAACTGGGCGTGGCTTGGAAGTCGCGCACGGTGATCAATAGCACGGGACATGCATCGGGCGACGCCGGCGCACAATTTGCGGCGTTGGGCGTAGGCGCGCCTGCTACGTTTACGTATTCGGCGGGCGTGCAAAACGTTTTGCCGCAATCGATCCTGGCGAGCGCGGCGTGGCAAGTGAATCCGCGCTGGCTGCTGGCGTTTCAGACCGACTGGGTGAACTGGAAAGAAGCGTTCGTGGTGCTGCCCGTGTCGCTGACGAATGGCACGAACGCGACGATCAACAGCATCGTAGGTTCGAACACGATGCAAGATGGCGTGCCGTTGCACTGGAAAGACCAGTACGGCTTTCATGCGGGTGTGGAGCGCAGCTTGACGGAGAGCACGGTGCTGCGATTTGGGTTCGCGCATGCCAACAGCCCGGTACCGAGCTCGACACTGACGCCACTGACGGCGGCGATTCTGTCGAATGAAATTTCGACGGGACTTGGCTATCGCCACGGACGGTCGCACTACGAGGCGTCGTACGGATTCCGCCCCGAAGCGAGCCAGCATGTGGGGCAAAGCGGGCTGCTTGCCGGGGAATACGACAACAGCACGGTACATGTGGGAACGCAGTCTGTGATGCTGAGTTACTCACTGCAATTCTAAAGGTCACCTACTTGCTGATGCGAGGCGCTCTTTCACCTGTTGAGAGAGCGCCCGCACTTGTTCTTTGGTAATGCGAGTCTTTCCTAGGAGAACGACCACAAGTTGTCCCGCATCACCGCTTTTAAATCTTGCATCGAGGATGGAAACGTAGCCTTGAACCGCAGGCGGAAGGGTTTCGCTGAGATTTGTGCCTTTCTGCAAGGCCGAAACAACGGCGTTGCGAATCTTGTCGCGAATCATTTCGCCGAGTGCGCCGGAGCGAAGCAGTTCGCCGAGTGAGCCGTCAGCCTGAATATTTCCCACTTCTGGGACCAGAGTTAGTTCCGCATTGTTCTCAGCCACGACCGGCGTGAGCTTCAGCGGAACGATGGCGTCGCCGCCGACGAGCTTCTTGGTTTGTTGCCTGCCGAAAGCCTTCACGCAGGCCCAGCGTTCGTAGTGCAACTGGACGGTCGCGAGACTGCTGGGTTCTGTTGGAATGAGCGAAGCGTTCTGGATGGCGATGCGCTCGCCACACTTGTCGTCCTTATCCAATTGAGAGGCGAGCAAGCCGGTCATGTTTCGCTGGAGGTCTGCGAGATCTGCGCGCAGTTCGAGGTTGAAAGTGTAGACGTCGTGCGCAGCGGAGATTTGGGAGATCAACGCGGAAGCGACGATCGTGACAGTTTCATCCTTGATTTTGAGTGGGATTTTTACCGGCGGAACCTTGAAATTGGGATTTTGCTCCGCGGTGATGCCAGCCGGGGCACCGATGAACAAAAACGCGGCGAGAAAAGAGCAGGTGAATCGTCGGATATTTCGAATGGCTTGGGTGAAATTGCGTAGAAAAGAAAAGGGCCTCAAGTCGCTCCTTCGCATATACCTGCATCACGAGCTCCCCAAGGCTCAGCACGCGTAGCGCGTGTTCCCATGCGTTGATGAGGGGGTGATGGCTTTCGGTTGCCTCTGAAGGGCGCCAACGATGGTCTGGTTAATAATGTCGAAATGAGAGATATGCTACTTTTTATGCGTTGTAGCGCGAATCAAATGTCGGGCGAGTCTCAGTTGGGCGGCGGGGCAGCGCAGTGAGCACAGAGAAAACATTGCAGGGAAGAGTGGCGCTGGTGACGGGCGCAGGCAAGCGTTTGGGGCGCGCAGTGGCACAGCGGTTGGCGCGGGAAGGCGGGGATATTGCGGTGCACTACGGCAAATCCGAAGCCGAAGCACAGGAGCTGGTTCGCGAAATCGAAGCGATGGGGCGGAAGGCTGCGGCGTTTTCGGCGGAACTGACCGACGTGGGAGCTATCCAGAAACTGGTGGACGATGTCGCCAAGCATTTTGGGCGGCTGGATATCCTGATCAATACGGCAGCGAATTTTCTGGAGACGAAATTCGGAGAGATCACACAGGAGAAGTGGGACGCTTCGCTGAATACTAATTTAAGGGCGCCATTTTTCTGTGCGCAGGCGGCGGCCCCGTATTTGGCTCAGTCGGGGAAGGGAGCGATTGTTAACTTTGCGGACCTTGGCGGAATAATGGGATGGCAGGAATATATGCCGCATTCCATTTCGAAAGCTGGTGTGATCCTGATGACTCGGGTTTTGGCGAAGGAGTTGGCCCCGAAGGTGCGTGTGAATGCGATCGCGCCGGGAACGATCACGATGCCGGGAGATCCACCGGCGTGGGAAACGAATTTTGTTCGAACTGCGCCGCTAAAAAGAAGTGGCCGGCCGGAAGATATTGCGGATGCGGTGATGTACCTGGTGGGCGCGGAGTTTATGACTGGGCATATCCTGGTGCTTGACGGCGGGAAATCTCTCTAGCGAGCGGCGCGGTGGGTACGTCGGATTGCCGCTGCAGACATTGCGAAAAAATTTGTGTTGGTGCGACGTGCGGAGCGGTGCGCTACGGTGTATTCTTTATGTTCGCGTTTAGTTTCGCTTATAGTGCGCGGGCCGCAGTCCCGCCTCCCGAACAGGAAATGAATTCACAAGAGAATTGAACGCTCACGCGAGATTCGTCTGAAGGAAAGAGGGGCCAGTCGCTCATATGGACCAGGACACACTAGTACCAAGACACGTCGAGGATGTGGAGATTCAGGAATGGCTGGAGTCGCTGGATTCGGTGTTGGATACCAGCGGAACCGATGTGGCGCGAGAGATTCTGGAGCGCCTGCGTGCGCACGCCACGGTCAGCGGAATCGACCTGCCGTTCACGGCGAACACGCCTTACGCGAACACAATTCCCGCGCGGCTGGAACCACTGTTCCCGGGAGATCAGCAACTGGAGCGGCGCATCAAGTCGCTAATTCGCTGGAACGCGTTGGCGATGGTGGTGCGCGCCAATCGCATGGAACACAACATTGGCGGGCATATCTCGACGTATGCTTCGGCGGCGACATTGTATGAAGTGGGCTTCAACCATTTTTTCCGGGCGCGTTCGGAACAATTTGAAGGCGACACGATTTATTTCCAGGGGCACGCAGCGCCGGGTGTATATGCCCGCGCGTTTCTGGAAGGGCGTCTGAGTATTGAGAAGCTGGAGAATTTCCGGCGCGAATTGAAGCCGGGCGGCGGGCTGTCGTCTTATCCGCATCCGTGGCTGATGCCGGACTTCTGGGAATATCCAACGGTGTCGATGGGGCTGAGCCCCTTGATGGCGATCTATCAGGCGCGGTTTAGCAGATATCTGGAGAATCGCGGACTGAAACCGGCTACGGACGCGAAGATTTGGGCGTTCCTGGGCGATGGCGAGACGGACGAGCCGGAATCGCTGGGCGCGATTACGTTGGCTTCGCGGGAGAAACTGGACAATCTGATTTTCGTGGTGAACTGCAATTTGCAGCGGCTGGATGGGCCGGTGCGCGGCAACGGGCAGATTATTCAGGAACTGGAATCGGCGTTCCGCGGGGCGGGCTGGAACGTGATCAAGGTGCTGTGGGGATCGGAGTGGGATCCGATTCTGGAACGCGACACTGAGGGATTGCTGGTGAAGCGCATGGGCGAAATGGTCGATGGCGAATACCAGAAGTTGGTGGTGTCGTCGGGCGACTACGTGCGGCAATTTTTCTTTGGCAGCGATCCACGCTTGCTGAAGTTGGTGGAACCGCTGCCGGACGAAGCGCTGCGCCGTTTGCGGCTGGGCGGACACGATCCGCGGAAGGTGTACGCGGCGTATAAAGCGGCTACGGAACATAAAGGCAGTCCCACGGTGATTTTGGCGCGAACGATTAAGGGCTATGGTTTGGGCGAGGCGGGAGAAGGGAAGAACGTAACGCACCAGCAGAAAAAATTGAATGAAGAAGAGCTGCGGGAATTCCGTTCGCGATTTGGTATACCGATGAACGACGAAGATATCAGCCAGGTGCCGTTCTACCGGCCGCAGGAAGACAGCGAGGAGATTCGCTACTTGCGGGCGAGGCGCGAGGAGCTGGGCGGCTACGTCCCGCAGCGGAAGGTGCGTTCGAAGCCGCTGGAAGCGAATCACGACGACCTGTTCAAGGAATTTTTCGATGGCAGCGAGGGACGAGAAGTGTCCACGACGATGGCGTTTGTGGGCATGCTGCGAAAAATGCTGAAGGATTCGGAGATTGGCAAGCTGATTGTGCCGATTGTGCCAGATGAGGCGCGCACGTTTGGTATGGAGTCGCTGTTCCGCACGGTGGGAATTTATTCGAGTGTGGGGCAGAAGTACGAACCCGTCGATGTGAATACGCTGTTGTATTACAAGGAAGCGAAGAACGGGCAGATTCTGGAAGAGGGAATTACGGAAGCGGGATCGATGGCGTCGTTTATCGCCGCGGGAACCGCATATGCTACGCACGGAATCAACACGATTCCATTTTTTATTTACTACTCGATGTTTGGATTCCAGCGGATCGCGGATTTCATCTGGGCCGCTGCGGACATGCGCGCGCGCGGATTCTTGCTTGGTGGAACCGCAGGCCGCACCACGCTTTCTGGCGAAGGATTGCAGCACCAGGATGGCAACAGCCATATTCTGGCGCTGCCGGTGCCGAATATCATCGCGTACGACCCGGCATATGCGTATGAGATCGCGGTGATTATCCAGGACGGAATTCGGCGCATGTATAAAGAGGGCGAGAGCGTCTTCTATTACATCACGGTGATGAATGAGCCCTATGCGATGCCGGCGATGCATGGCGATGTGAAAGAGGGCATCCTGAAAGGCATGTATAAGCTGAAGGCCGCGACAAATAAGAAGGCCAAGTTGCGAGCGCAATTGTTTGGCAGCGGCGCGATTTTGAATGAAGTGCTGCGGGCGCAGGAAATCCTGGAGCAGAAGTACGGCGTGGCCGCGGATGTGTGGAGCGTGACGAGTTATAAGTGTTTGTACACCGATGCGATCGAGGCGGAGCGCTGGAACCGCTTGCATCCCGACGAGACGCCGCGCATTCCGTACGTGGCGCAATGCCTGAAGGATCAGCAGGGCGTGTTTGTGGCGGCGTCAGATTATCTGAAGGTGCTGCCGGCGATGGTGTCGAAGTGGGTGCCACGACGGTTGGCGACGCTGGGCACGGACGGCTTTGGGAGAAGCGAAGGTCGCGAATCCTTGCGCAATTTCTTTGAGGTGGATGCGCGGTTCATCGCGATAACCACGTTGCACGAGTTGGCGCAGGAAGGGTTGGTGGGAGAAGCCACCGTGCAGAATGCGATTAAGGATTTAGGGATTGATCCGAATAAGCCGAATCCGGTGGTTTCGTAGAGGAGAATCGATGGAGCGCGCAAGGCTGGTCTTTGCGACTTCACTGATAACGGTCCTTGCATTGATCCTGGCGACGGGTGGCCTGGCTCAGGGCGCTCGTGGCATGGCGGTCTCGGCTTCGCGAGACCGAGACGTATTCCTCCAACAACTCTCAGCGGCGGCGATCGAGCGAACGCATCATACGGTGCGTTACGATCCCGCATACGTGCGAATTCCATATCCTTCCGGAGATGTGCCTGCCGATACGGGAGTGTGCTCAGACGAGGTAATCCGCTCCTACCGGGCTCTTGGAGTAGATCTACAAAAAGAAGTTCACGAAGACATGGAAGCGAATTTCTCAGCGTATCCGAACCAGCATCGATGGCTGCTAGGGCATACAGATCCCAATATTGATCACCGGCGTGTGCCGAACTTAATGACTTTCTTCTCGCGAAAAGGAGAAAGTTTGGCGATTTCGTCGACCGGCGGAGACTACCGGCCGGGTGAATTGGTGACGTGGGATTTGGGCGGCGGAGTGACGCATATCGGAATTGTGGTGCGGAAAAAGTCGGGGGACGGTGAACGCTACTTGATTGTTCACAACATTGGAAAAGGTCCTCAGATGGAGGACGTATTGTTTAGCTGGAAAATTATTGGGCATTACCGCTATTTCGGTCCGCAAAGTTCGCACTAACACACTGAAAATCGGATTGTGTATGCGAGAGGGTACGCAGCAGCTTGCTTCTCAGCGAGGTTACGATTCGTCCGGGGATACGAGGAATTCGGCAGGCTTGATGCGGCCTGTGGCTAGCTGGGCGATTAGAGGGCGGTTGGCGGAGAGAAAATCGTATTGGGAGAGTTCTTTGGGGAGGGCCCAGACGATTTCTTCGTAGACGATCGGGGTAACGTCGGGCTCGGCAAATTGCGCTGCGAAGAAATGAATCTCGAGTTCTTCGGGAGTGGTGGCGTACTGGTGGCGCACGCAGGCAATTTCGCGCGATTTGGTGAGAGTGACGCCGAGTTCCTCGCGTAGTTCGCGGGCCAGGGCTTGTTGGAGGGTTTCGCCCGCGTTCACCTTTCCACCGGGAAATTCCCATTTCAAAGGTGAAGTGTCGTTATGACGCCGCTGGCCGATGAGTAGCCGGCGATCTGCGCGTTCGATGACGGCGGCGACGACCCTGATCATGAAGATGTGGCTCCGTTGCGGCAGAGCGCGAAAATGCGAGCAAGTTCTTTGACGCCCTGTATCAGCGGCGGCCCTGGAGTATTGAGAAGGTCATCTTGCACAACATAGACGTGACGTAAGAGCAGGGCCGGAACATTTTGCCACAACTTGACGGAGTAAACTTTGCTGGTCTTGGCGCGAGTGCCGGTGGCGGCCCATGCGAGAAGGATGACGTCGGGATTGCCGCGCGCGACGTCTTGCTCGGAAACGCGCTGGCCCACGGGTGTAATCATGGTGCCGCCGGCGAGGTGGATGAGTTCGGCGACCCATGGTGGGGAGGCGATTCGCGGGTTGGGCCAGGCTTCGGCGTAGACTCGCAGACGAGGTTGCTTGTGGGAGAGCCTGGCGACGCGGGCGAATTCTCTGTGCATTGTGCGAATTAACTGGTTGGCGCGGGTCGAGCGGCCGGTGATGGCTCCGAGTTGCGCGATGTCGCGTTCGATGTCGGAGAGGGACTGCGGGTTGAGCGCCAGGAAATTCAATGGAGCGGAGAGAAGTTTGGTGAGAGCCTCGGCGCGAAAAGGGACAGAGCCGATGACGAGATCGGCTTTTAATGCCTGGATCGCGGAGATGTTGTCGATGTGCCAGCAGTCGCCGAATTTGGGGAGGTGCGAAACGTCGGCGACGTCGCTGCACCATTTGCTGACGCCGACGAGGGATTTGGCGGCTCCGATGGAGCATAGAATCGAGGTGGAACTTGGGGCGAGAGAGACGATGCGGAGGGGTTTGCGGGAGGATGGCATAGGTGGGAAAAGGATAGCAGAGC
>DASXLU010000226.1:0-6210 GCA_036496065.1 Candidatus Acidiferrum sp. | reverse complement strand
TCAGTTTGTAGCCGGAAAGCATGTTGCCAAGAGCATCAAGCAAGCCCTGATCGTTCCCGGCTCGCGCGGCATCAAGGCGCAAGCTGAAAAAGAAGGACTCGACAAAGTATTCACCGCCGCTGGTTTCGAATGGCGCGACGCGGGCTGCAGCATGTGCATCGGCATGAACGCCGACGTGCTTCCGCCGCACGAGCGCAGCGCCAGCACCTCGAATCGCAATTTCGAAGGCCGCCAGGGCCGCGACTCGCGCACTCACTTGGTCAGCCCTGTGATGGCCGCCGCAGCAGCCATTGCCGGACATTTCGTCGACGTCCGCGAATTCGACATCGCCACCATCGAGTAGCACTGCCAGGTTATTTTCTGGTAAACTCGTTTCATGAAACTGGAGGACATTCTCGAACGGGCCCCCGAATTGGCACAAGACCGCTTGAACCACTGGAACTCGGTATGCCAGAGCGGAGGTTCACTGACGGCGAAGGGAGCTTTCGTGCTAGGGAAGACCTTCGAATACTGGGACCGGAAGAGAAGAGCCGAAAGTTGGCGTGCATGCCAGGTCGCAGGTGAAGGGATCGATCAACTGAAGGCAGAAGCCGAAACACAGGAAAAAGATGCAAAGCTAGCATTCGCTTTAGCCTACCTTGAATTCGATTCGAGCCGACTCGCTTCGAACTGACCGATATCGTGTGCCACCTGCCCGTGCGGCGAACTCTTCTCCTTGTTCTCCGATCTCTGCGAAACCTCGGCGTTCTCTGCGCCTCTGCGTTATCTTTTTCCTTCTTTTTCCGCTTTCCTCTTCTTCCTTTGTGCCCTCTGTGGTGAAATTCCCCGCCCGCACATGCACCCAGCCCAAATCTCTGCTACATTTTTACTTACAACTTAAAACTACCAACTAAGGACTTCTTCCAATGAAACCATTCACTACCCACTCCGGCCTGGTCATGCCGATGGATCGCGTCAATGTGGACACCGATCAAATGGTGCCTAAACAATTCCTGAAGGCGCTCACTCGGGAAGGCTTCGGCCGCATTCTCTTCTATGACTGGCGCTACCTGGCCGGCGAGAAACCCAATCCCGAGTTCGTGATGAACTTCCCGCGCGACAAAGGCGCCTCGGTGCTCCTCGCTCGCACCAACTTTGGCTGCGGCTCCAGCCGTGAACACGCGCCGTGGGGCGTGCAGGACTACGGATTCCGCGCGATCATCGCCCCCAGTTACGCGGACATCTTCTACAACAATTGCTTCAAGAACGGCATCCTGCCTGCCATTCTCACCGAAGCCGAAGTCGACGAACTCTTTAAGCGCACCGAAAAAGAGGAAGGCTACTCGCTGTCGATTGATCTGCCGAATCAGACCATCAGGGACAAGCACGGCCTGACCTACAAGTTCGAAATTGCCCCGTCGCGCAAAGAAGTTCTGCTCAAAGGGCTCGACGACATTGCGCAGACTCTCCAGCACGCGCCCGACATAGACGTTCACGAGAAATCGCACGCCGCCAGCGCCACCATGTTCGACAGCGTGGACATCAAGCACTACTCCGCCCCGCATTAAATTTGGAATCGTGCTGACAAAGGGTCCAGCAGTGCTGGACCCGTACAAAGTTTTCGCCTAACTCTCCGTGACCTCTGTGCTCCGACCTCTGCGTCTCTGTGGTAAATTCCTTCTTCTCTCTGCGCTTTCTCTGCGTCACCTGCGGTGAGATCTTTCTTTCGCTTTTGTTCCTTCTTATCTTTCTCCGCTTCCTCTGTGCTTCTCTGTGCCCTCTGTGGTGAAATCCTTCTGTTGCCTTTTCTTAACCTCACGACGGCCGCCACCACGGCTTAAAATAAATCCTTCCCTCAAAAATGGGCTCCGCCGATTCCGGCGCCGCCGGTGTCCCCATCAACTCCGCAATCAATATCCCCACAATCACCATCCCCGCCCCCCACCACGCCCTCCCGCTCAGCCGCTCGTGCAGCACCACGTAAGACGTAATCACCGCGAACACCGGCTCCAGCGCAAACAGAATCGCCGCATGACTGGCTGTCGTATATTGCTGCGCCCAAAGCTGCACCGTAAACGCCACCGCCGTCGAAAATACTGCACAAATCGCAATCCCCAGCCACAGTTCCCAGCCCCACACAAATCGCACCGGCTGCCAGTGAATCGCCGCCGTCGTTCCCGTCATCACCCAAGCCATTGCCGCGCAGCCCGCCACCTGAATCAGGCTAAGCGCCGACACCGAATGCTCCTGCGTAAAGTCGCCGACCAAAATGATGTGCACCGCATACAATCCCGCACCAACAAACGTCAGCACATCGCCATGATTCAAATACCGCATCCCCTCGGCAGGGACGGTCAGGAAATAGAGTCCAATCAGTGCAACAAACGCTCCGCCGTACATCCACTCCGTTAGCCGTCGCCCCCAAAAAACTCCAAGCAGCACGGGGACCAACACAACGCTCGATCCCGTAACAAATCCGGAGTTAGACGCGGTCGTGTATTGCAGGCCGGTGGTCTGAAACGCGTATCCCGCGAACATGAAGAACGCCAAGCGCAGTCCCGCGAATATTTCGTACCGGTCGAGCCGCCCCAACACCTGTGGACGAAACGCCGCCATCAATACCGCCGCCAGCGTGAATCGTACTGCCAGAAACACGAATACCGACGCATGATCGAGTACGTCTTTCACCACCACGAAAGACACGCCCCAGATCAGCGAACAGAACATCAGCGCCAGATCCGCTTTGTATTTGCGATTCATTCCCGTCAATCCCGTCGTCCCAGCAGTGTATCCGCAAAACCTGCCAACTTCGCTGCGATCTCCGTCACCAGTTCACCAACAAGAAGCTAACGCGATTTGACTCCGCCGCCCCTTCGTATGCATTCTCGTTCTTATGACGCGCGCTTCCCGCCACCGTGTGCTCGCCACCCTGCTGATCGCCCTCGCGACGCTCACTGCGCCTCGCCGAGCCACCGCCAAAGACTCGTGGGTCGAGGTCCGCTCTCCAAATTTCACAGTCATCAGCAATGCCGGAGAAGGCACAGCCCGAAGCATTGCCGACCATTTCGAACAATTCCGCGAACTTTTCCAGAATGCCTTTCCCAAGGTGCGCGTCGATCTGGGCAAGCCCCTGGTCATCTTCGCTCTGAGAAATGAAGATTCCATGAAGCTCTTACTCCCCGAATTTTGGGAGACCAAGGGACGCGCCCACCCCGCCGGCATCTATGTTCCCGGTGAAGACAAGCACTTCGTCGTGGTGCGCACCAATTCCGAAGGCCCGAATCCATACGAGACCGTCTACCACGAATACACTCACGCCTTAATGGACCTGAATTTTCGTGGACTGCCTCTGTGGCTCAGCGAAGGTCTCGCCGAATTCCTCGGCAACTCCACCCTGCAGGATAAAGCCGTAGAAATCGGTCAGATTGCGCCGTATCACATCGAAGTTCTTCAGCAGAATCGGCTCATTCCCATTGAAGAACTCTTGAAGGCCGACAACACTTCGCCTTATTACAACGAGGCTAACCGCGCCTCCGTCTTCTACGCCGAGTCGTGGATGCTGGTGCACTACCTGATGCTCGATCCTGATGCTCACAAACGCCAGTTACTTCAGAATTTCCTGAATGCCTACGACGCCAGCGGCAATCAACTCGAAGCTGCCCAGAAGACTTTTGGCGACCTGAAAAAATTTGGCGCCACGATGGAAGCCTATGCCAACCAGCAGCATTTCTTCGTAGGCACTCTAAAGACGAGCGTCCACGCCGATCCCCAAAGTTATTCCAGTCGCGCGCTTCCTCAGCCCGAACTCGATATTGCCCGCGGCGAATTCTATGTTCATACCCAACGACCCAAGGAAGCCCGCGCCGCCCTCAACGCCGCGGTTCAGGCTGCTCCCAATCTTCCCGCCGTCCACGAAGCTCTCGGCGAATTGGCTTATTTTGAGCACGATCAAGAAACGGCGGAAAAAGAATTCACCACTGCCGTGGAACTCAACTCCACAAATGCTCTGGCATACTTTTTCAAGGCTCGCGCGCTCATGTTCCACGGCATGGCCAAGCCCGAAGATGCCGACAAGATTGCAGCCGACTTGGAAAAATCCATCAGCCTGAATTCCAACTTCGCTCCCGCTTACTCGCTCCTCGCTTCCATTTATTCCATGCGCCCCGAGACTCGCGAGAAAGCTTTCGTCAACGGGCGCAAATCAGTTCTCCTTGAGCCCGGTAATCTCGGTTATGCGGTCAATTTTGGATATGTGCTCTTGAACACCGGCAGGCTTGCGGAAGCGAAAGTACTCGCACAGCGCATCCAGTCCGCCGCAAAGACGCCATCCGATCAAAAGAACGGACTTCTGCTAGCTCAAGCCGTGACCAATCGTGAAACCCTTGATCGGCAGATCGCCACGATGGCGGAAAATAACAAGCATGTCCAAGAGCAAAAAACTGGCACCGCTGCGCTTCCTTCACTGGCTACCGCAACGGCCAAAGGCACTCCGCCCATCGGCTCCAATTCCACGCGAACGGGGCCAAGCCACTATTCTTTAGAGGGAAAAGTTGCGTCCGTAGATTGTGCCGCCACCGAGGACGGAAAAATCACCGTCTCGGTCAACGCGGTCTTGATGAAATTTCACTACGCACATCTGTCGAAGTTAGAGATCAGCTCGACCGCAAAGGCCGCGAATGGGAACGCTCCAGCCTGTTCCAAATGGAAAAGCCAGAGGGCCAAGGTGACCTTTGAACCTGCGGAAAACGGTGATTATGATGGCGAACTGACTGCGCTTCAATTTTTCTGATAGACGGTGCGGCCGCCTACTACTGTTTGCAGCACTTCGGTCTTCAGCAGTTCCTTGGATGGCACCTTGGTCAGGTCTTGCGACAAAATGATGAAGTCCGCGAACTGGCCAACTTTGATCTGGCCTTTTCTTCCCTCTTCAAACTCCGCGTATGCCGAGCCCACTGTGTAGGCATGAATACAATCGTCCAGCGAGATTTTTTCTTGCGGCTCCCAGCCACCCGCCGGACCGCCATCCGGCAATTCGCGGGTCACGCAAGCATACAGTCCGCGGAATGGATTGATTGACTCCACGCTGTAGTCCGTGCCAAACGCCAACTTCGCGCCCGACTTCATCAGCGAGTTCCAGGCGTACGCTCCCTTGGAGCGTTCCGGCCCGAGTCGTTGCTCCGCCCAGCGCATGTCATTGGTCTCGTGGGAAGGCTGCATCGAGGCGATCACGTTGAGCTTGGCAAAACGCGGGATATCCTCGGAAGCTAAAATCTGTGCATGCTCCACCCGGTCGCGCCGTTCTCGCGTGCCGTTCACGCGCACCAGCGATTCGAACACATCCAACGCCACGCGATTCGCCTTGTCTCCAATCGCATGAAATGCCAACTGGAATCCGGCCTTGTCTCGTTCCAGTGCCATCGCCTTCAATTTTTCGGGGTCGATGTTCATCATGCCGCTGGTCGCGGGGTCATCCGAATAGGGAGCCAGCATCGCCGCCGTGCGTGTTCCCAACGCTCCGTCCGTTACTATTTTCAATGCGCCGGTCTTCAGCCAGGGATTGTCGGTTCCCGCTTCCGAGCGCCTGTTTTCCAGGTCCCCCAACGGATCCATAAAATGCAGCCACTCGGTGATGCGCGCAGTCAGCTTTTTTTCATTCTTCAACTCCAAATAAACCAGGTAGTCTTCCCACTCCGAATTATCTTGCGCGGAAGTGACCCCGTTTTGCGCCAGTTCCTGCAGCACCAACTCGATTCCCTTGCGCCGGTCCTCCGCGGAAGGATCGGGAATGCGCTGTTCCACCAGTTCCATCGCGCCGCCCTCTTTCAGCATGCCGGTGGGTTCGCCATCTTCGAATCGCTCGACTTCGCCACCTGGCGGGTTGGGCGTATCGCGCATGATTTCAGCGCGCTTTAACGCCAGCGAATTCACCACCGCCACGTGTCCAGAGACGTGTTGCAGATAAACAGGATTGTTCGGCGCGGCTTCGTCCAGTTGCAGCCGGTTGGGAAATTTCTTGTCGGCCCACAGTGTCTGATCCCAACCGCTGCCGACGATCCACTCGCCCGGCTGGTGTTTTGCCGCAGCTTCCTTTACCAGCCGCTGGATTTCCGCAATCGAGCCAGTTCCATTAAGTTGCAGCGCCAGTTTCTCGCGGCCCGCACCGCCCAGATGCGTATGCGCATCGTTGAAGCCAGGCATCACAAACCGTCCCTTTAGCTGGAACGTTTCCTC
>DASXLU010000225.1:0-6059 GCA_036496065.1 Candidatus Acidiferrum sp. | reverse complement strand
GGCATTCCCGGCCCATCCGCTGAAAGCTACGGAAAAGCTGCTGCGGTCGGCGAAAATGGCGAACTTGAGCACGCGGCGGCAATCCTGCATCCCAAGTTGGGCACGCCCGTAAGAAAAGCTCTAGGCAAAGGTGCGGCGCTGATTCCCTCTTCCAAAAAACGTGGCGGCCCCGGTGTTGCGCTCGATATTCCCTTGGGGCACAAAGACGCTGCGTTTGTCCGCAGCCATTTTGACGGGATGGAAATTCGCGTGAACGACGCGCCTCGCGCCAACGAAATTCTGGTGGTCATCGCCGTTACCGACAGTGGCAGGCCTTTGCCTCGTGTCGGCGGCTTAACCAAGGATCAAATCAAGGGCGAAGATGGCCTGCGCTAGTCGTCGCTAATCGACGTTCATGCCTGCACAATTTTTGGTACGCGCGTTGCCGGCGGTGTGTTGCGGCTGCGCTCCGAGCGCACTACGCCATCGATCACGGTCATGCCAATTCCCGGAAGGTCGCCAAGACGCATGCTCTCCAGCAATGTTTTACCGGCAGACTGCTGCGCCACATCCAGAAACACGAAGTCCGCAGCTCGCCCAACCTCAATGATGCCGCTTGCAAGACTGCGCATTTTCGCCGTGTTCCCCGTCGCGAAGCAAAACACGTCTTCGGCCGGCAGTTCACCAAGAGACGAGAGCGCCGCGATCACGCGCAAAATTCCCAGCGGCTGCACACCCGAACCTGCCGGCGAGTCGGTACCAAGAATGATGCGCCGCAACTGTCCCGACTCTTTCGCGATGCGCAGGGTGAACAGCGCTGCTCGTTCATTTCCGTTGTGCACAATTTCCAGCGCGCGCCCGGACTCCTCGCACAACGCGCGAATCTGCGCATCTGGCAGCGCGGTGTGGCCGCCGTTGATGTGTCCGATGACGTCCGCATCGGCGGCCAGCACAACGTCCTTGTCGATAAGGCTGGAGCCGGGAATCGACGGCCCACCGGTGTGGATCGTGCTTTGTATTCCGTGCTTGCGTGCCCATGCGACCATCTGTCGCGCCGTGGGTCCGTCTTTCACGCCACCAAGCCCTACTTCCCCTAGAAGCTTCACTCCCGCTTCCGCGAGCCACCGAAAATCTTCTTCCACCATGCCGTGCTCAATTACTGGTGCGCCGGCCAGAACCTTTACACCACTCGGCCTCAGTGCCGCGAAGGAACGTTGCGCGGTAACCGCCAGAGCTTTCAGGCCGACGATGTCTTTCGGACGCCCGGGCATATGCACTTCGCCCGCTGAGATCATCGTGGTGACTCCGCCGTGCAGACAGCTGTCGATCCAGCCCAGTTGATTCTGGCGCGGCGTCCAGTCTCCCGCGACCGGATGAACGTGACTATCGATCAGGCCCGGGGCAAGCGCCGTGTCGTTGGCGTCGATGATCGTTGTGGCGCCTTCCGTGTCCAGGTGATTGTGTTTGCCGATGGCGGAAATCTTTCCGTCGACAGCCACGATGGTGTCGGCATCCAGGATCGGCTTGCCAAGATCGCCCGAAAGCAGCAATCCAATATTGCGAATCACGAGCTTGCTGCTTTTGGACTTTGTTGTTTCTTCATGAGCCATGCGCAAACCGCCTCCGAAGTCGTCAGACGAGATGACAGTTCTTATCTATATGAGCCGCGAAGATTCGGCAAAGGGAATTTCTCGGAAGGGTCGCGTATTCAGAGCGCACGGTAATTACAGAGTATTGGCGGATTAACCGTGCTTGAGGGTTAGGTCGTCGGCTCCCTGCGACGGCCGCAGGTCGGGAACATCCCGTATATCCACCGGGGCGCAGCTCAGTGTACAGTTCGCGCTGCCGGTTATGAGGGCGAGTCCGCTTTCCTGTTTCCGGCGACGCTCTGGGATTTCACGGAAAAGGAAGACATCATGAATACGAATTTCTCTAAAGATAACAAGTGCGCTCACCCGCCTTGTAGCTGTACGGTGACGGGCGGCGATAAGTATTGCAGTGCGCAGTGCGAAGCGATGGAAAAGACTCCCGACCTCTCGTGCGAATGCCATCATGCAGGGTGCAAGGGCAATATCGGAACGTAGGTCTTGGGCTTCCTAATCAATCCCAGTCCGACAATCGCCTCGAGTTGTACGAGCACGCTTGGGCCATACCTGCTCGCCCTTCGATTATCTGCGTCTCAATCCTTTTCCTCGATAGACTTCTCCGGCTGCAAATTTCGCTCTACGAAGCGCTGCCAACTGCGCCTACTCGCACGCCCGGCTAGCACTAAAATCCATTTTCTTGGCGTTCAAACGCCCCTCTCTGTACCAAACTTAGCCTTTACTCGGAGCGATATTGGCAGAGACGCGGCACCTGAACCACCGGGCAAGTAGTAACGGCTTTTCCATCGGCGCAAACTCAGAACAAAGCTCAACAACGGGCCCTTCGCTTCGGGCCGATTGCGCGGGAGGAAGCACCCAATGAACGGCTGGTGGTCTGGAAGTTTGCGTTGCGTCGCACTCAGCTTGATAGCGCTAGGTCTGTTTGCGATTCCCACGATTGCTCAGGACGGACGGAAACTTCTCATTCACCCTCAGCCGGTTTACCCCGATCTCGCGAAAGAATTATCGTTAAAAGGCAACGTGCGACTGGAGATTGTGATCGGGTCCGACGGCGAGATCAAAAGCACCAAGCCTCTTGGAGGACATCCGATCCTGGTGCAAGCGGCAACTGAAGCAGTTAAGAAGTGGAAATATGCGCCAGCCAGCGGTGAAACCACCACGACGCTGGAATTCTCATTCAGACCCTAAAGTTGAGTCGAACACCTGGGCGACGTGGATCGTTGCAGCCAGCGTTACACCCTTCTCATCTACCTTCTCTAACGCCAGGCGAAGGTAAAAACAAAAAAGTACTAAGGCTTTCGCTAATGCGCACGGTCAGTAGTTATACCTATAGACTGGCAGCGAAGGTTCTATAGACTTTCTCTCTACAAAGCTTTACGAAGTTACTGGGGCCAAGTGCGAATCCTAATAGCAGACGATCACGAAGTGGTCCGGAAGGGTGTTTGGTCAATTCTAGCGCCTTGCGAACATCTGCAAGTCTGCGGTGAAGCTGCCAATGGGCAGGAAGCCGTGCAGAAAGCGCTTCAGCTAAAACCCGATCTGATTATTTTAGACGTAGCCATGCCGATATTGGGCGGATTTTCCGCCGCCAGGGAAATCAAGAAAATCCTTCCGGACCTGCCTATTCTCATTTTGTCGATGCACGACGATCCGGAAATGATTCGCGCATCAAAGCTGGCGGGCGCACAGGGCTTCATCACCAAGACAGACGTTTCCGCAGCACTGCTGATTGCGGTCGAGGCTCTTCTACAGGGGCAGACGTTCTATTCCGACGAAGCTTACAAAATGCCGGAAACCGCCACCTAGCTGGGCAATTCACCTCTACTCAATAATGTGATTTTTGAAGGCGTAGCGAACCAGCTCGCTGATCGAGTGCACTTGCAGTTTGCGCATCAGGTTCGTTCGGTGGGCCTCGACGGTCTTTCGGCTTATTCCCAGCAGGTCCGCGACTTCCCTGTTGGTTTTACTTTCCGTCAACAGCTGTAAGATCTCGCGCTCGCGCGGCGTCAAACGGTGCCGCTCCATCAGTTGTGTGTCTGAACCCGTTAACGACTGCGCCGAGGAATCCTTCAAGATCAAATCTGAGGCGCATGAGGTGAAGAACGTTTTGCCGCTAGCGATCAAAGTGACCGCCGCAACCAGATCGCGATCCGTGTCGGACTTCAACACGTATCCGCGCGCCCCAGCCTCTACGACATCGCGCAAGAGTTGATCCGAGAAATACAATGACAGGATTAAAATTCCGGCGGTGGGCAGAATCTTGTGAATCCTCCGGGTGGCGTCCAGCCCGTTCAATTCGGGCATGCTGATGTCCATCACAATGATGTGCGGCGCAAGGGCTTCGGCCATACTGATCGCTTCCTTGCCCGTCCTTGCCTCACCACAGATTTCCCAGCCTGCATTAGCGGTCAAAAGGACCTTTACCCCTCTGCGAATAATGTCGTGGTCGTCCGCCACGAGAATGCGCAGGTTGCTCACTTCGTTAGCCACGGACACGCCCGATCCGTTCATGGAGGGACCCTTCGACGAAGTATTGTAATTGGACTCTTGCCGCCAAACTAGTTCGAGGAAAGTAATACGCGATTCAATGTATTTCCTTTTTCTGCGAAAAACCTGGGATTTTCGAGGGTCTATCCGTCGCAAGCAACTGGATTCGCTTCGATATCGCGCTGTACTAGCGGCTTTCCGCTGCATTCAATCGCGTTGACTTGATTTTCTGCGCGACGTAAGATGCCCACGCCAACGGTGCAGTATTACCGCATCGTATACATCCTTCCTCGTGGTCCTTTAGCTCTGAGGTACGGCGCAGTGCCAGCTCAACTCATCTCCCATTATCGTATTCTCGGTCCTCTCGGGCAGGGCGGCATGGGCGTCGTTTATCGCGCGGAAGACACCACCTTGCGTCGCACCGTAGCTCTCAAATTTCTGCCTCCCCGTTCCGCCAGCACGCCCAAAGTAAACGACAACCTGCGGCGAGAAGCCCGCACTGCATCCACGCTGAATCATCCGAATATCTGCACGATTTACGAGGTCGGCGAGGATTCGGGAGAAGTCTTCATCGCCATGGAATACGTGGAGGGCTCCACCCTGGCGGCCGCGATTCAGCACGGCGCGCTTCCTACCGAAACCGTTTTGCGCCACGGACGCCAACTCGCTTCGGCACTCGCGCATGCACACGACCGCGGCATCATCCACGGCGATTTGAAGCCACTGAACATCATTGTTACGCCCGACGGAGACGCCAAGATTCTGGATTTTGGCTTGGCTCGACGCACCGACCCCGCGGAATTCGATCGGCACACGTTGGAAACGACATCCATGGATAGCAGGGGCGGATTGGGCGGGACTCTTCCCTACATGGCTCCGGAGCAGATCGAGGGCGGCGAGGCATCGTTCCGCACGGACCTGTGGTCACTCGGCATCGTGCTGTACGAAATGGCCTCGGGCTCGCGCCCATTTCAGGGCGAAAATCTCTATTTGCTTTGTCACTCCATCCTTCGCGATCCCATGCGCTCTCTTCCCTCCACTGTTCCTACCGGACTCGCCACGGTGATCTCGCGATGCCTCGAGAAAGAACCTGCGAGGCGTTACGCGAGCGCCGGCGAGGTGCGCGCCGCCTTGGAGGCTCTCACGCACGGAAAAGAAGAATCCATCGCGGTGCCTCCGGCCGTGGCGCCCAAGCGAAGATACCTGAAGCTGGGCCTCGCAGTCGGCGCGGTGCTTGTCGCGGCAGGCCTGCTTGCCGCTGTCGCCAGCCGCGACAGTTTCTGGAAGCGCAGTCCGCTGGGCAATCTCACGACGGGCACCGTACCATCGCGGGTCTTGCTCAGCGTGTTGCCGCCGGTAGGCAGAGGCGACGCCTCGCAATCCGCATTCGAAAGCGGTTTGGCGGATACGTTGAGCACCAGGCTGGGAGAACTTAGCGCTCGGCACCCGCTCGTTGTCATTCCCATGAATGAAACACTCGATAAACGAGTAACCACGGTTGACGCGGCTCGACAGGAATTCGGCGTCAATCTCGTGTTGGTATTAAACGTCCAACATGCCGCTAACGATGTTCGAGTGAATTACGCTCTCGTCGATGCCCGCTCTCACCAGCAAGTTCGCAGCGGCACCATTACCGCTTCGGCTGGTGATCCGTTTGCGCTTCAGGATCAAGTTTTCGAAAGCGTTGCAGCGGCGATGGAGCTGCAACTCGCTCCTCAAGAAAAACAAACGTATTCTTCTCACGGGACGACGCAACCCGCGGCCTATGACTTCTATGTGCAGGGACTTGGCTACCTGCAGGACTATGTCGTGCCCGAAAAAGTCGATAACGCGATCACTCTTTTCCGGCGCGCCATGGAAAAAGATCCCGGTTATGCCGCAGCGAGCGCGGGTTTGGGCGAAGCATTCTTCCGCAAATATCAGCTCACTCACGATAACCAGTGGGCCGATGCGGCGGTCGGCAGTTGCCAAAAAGCCGCCCAACTCGGA
>DASXLU010000224.1:0-1535 GCA_036496065.1 Candidatus Acidiferrum sp. | reverse complement strand
CGCCCATTCATCGCCGGTCTGTGGCTCGCCGCGCTGTGCCCATTCACCGCGAATTATGCGGCCGTACCTCTCACGGAGGTCTGGGCTACTTTTTTCACCACGCTTGCGTTTGTTGTGCTGGCTTTGCTCGCCGTTGGCGCGGCATCACCCGTCGACGAGACGCTTCCGGATTTCCCTCGATGGTTGCGCAGCTACGGGGGCATTGCAGCACTGGCGGGCCTCGTGGTCGGGTTCGGAACGCTGTTTCGACCCGAAGCTCCACTGCTTCTAATCACTACATCTTTGCTACTGATTTACTGGCTTGCGCGTCTTCGCCAGTTCAAGCGCTTACTTCTCACCCTGCTGATTCTTGGCGCGTGCTGCGCCATTCCTTTAGTTCCGTGGACCATTCGAAACGCCGTTACCCTGCACGAGTTCCAACCACTCACGCCGAAAGACACCAATCTCCCCGGCGAAGTCGATCCGAAAGGATTCATGGCCTGGGAACGCACCTGGCTCTATCGTTTTCGTGATTGTTATCTTGTGCCCTGGAAGCTTAACGACGAGGCCATCAACCTCGACGATATTCCTTCGACCGCATTCGATACGCCGGACGAAAGAGTTCGCGTCTCGGCCGTGCTGGATATTTATAACGATGAACTGACCTGGACGCCGCAAGAAGACCTGGTCTTCGCGCAACTGGCTCGCGAACGAACCGCTCGTCATCCTCTCCGCACCTATCTCTCGATTCCGCTAAGACGTGCGGTGCGTATCTGGTTTACCCCGCGCATCGAGCTTATTCCGGTTTCCGGGCACGTGTTTCCGCTGCGCTATATGCACGAAGAAGATCCCATCGACCAGCGCGTTACGGTCATTTATTTCTTCCTCAACATTTTTTACGTTGGTCTCGGTCTATGGGGAGCCGCAAAACTTTGGAGTTGTCAGCGCGCGCGTCCGGCAGTCGCCGCAATAGTGTTCTACATCCTTGTGCGGACCGCTTTCCTCACGACACTGGAGACGCCGGAACCACGCTACGTTCTGGTTTGTTTCCCGGCACTCTTCGCTTTTGCCGCGCAGCTTTTCGTACGCCGCGCACGCGATCTGCACGATACTGCGAGCGTTTCTAGGCCGGCGAAAGCGTAGTCCAACTATTGGGCTTCTGGTGGCTCTGGGTGGATCGTGACCCGGGAAATCTGCGGGAAGCGTTCCTTCAATCGATCTTCCAGTGCCGCGGTAACGTCGTGGATTCGCGTGATCGGCAAGTCGCTTTTCATCGTGCAATGGCAGGAAACTACGGTGTGATGCTCTACCTGGCGTACTCGTACATTATGGCAATTGATCAGCTCGTCGTACTCGCCGGGCAGTCCATTCAGAAAAGTTTCCACCGATAGCTCCAGGTGACGCATCTCTCCCACTCGCGTATCCGGTGTCGCAATGTGGCGCCCTAGCGGCTCAATGTGGATGTTGACGTCCACCCCGGTGCTTGCAGGATTCGTTTTCAATTCGCGAATCCCTTCTTCAAGTTCGGTGGCTTGCCGGTGCGCTTCGCCGAGGCT
>DASXLU010000223.1:0-7189 GCA_036496065.1 Candidatus Acidiferrum sp. | reverse complement strand
TGATCATGGGTTCACCTCACCTCATTGGATAGCAAATCTCGACTTCATCGAAAATGTGCACCATCGCAGAAGTTTGCTCCATACACGAATCAAGGGAGCAATTCGTCTGCATCGTTGGATGGAATGGGCACTACGAGCCGGGATCTATTCGGACAATTCAACAGGCAGGTACGTTGCCGCAAAATGCAAATGAGGAGCGCCGATTAGCCCAACAGCCGGAAGATTCGGCAGAGCCTCAGGATCGGGATGTATCGCGATTTGTCTCGACGAGAAGCCTAGTTGCCAGAGGCAAGCGGTGCGACGACGGTCATCTTCGCCGGCTCGCCGAAGTAATTCTGTTCACGCAATCTGCGGTAGATGTTGCCGGCAACCTGAGCGGCTGTAGGGCCCTTCACGCGACGCGTATTGCCGCGCAGCAAGACGGCTAAAGCGATCTTCGGGTGTGCTTCATCCGCGTAGGTAACAAACCAGCCAATGCGCGATGGAGTTGTGTGGTCGTCACATGTGCCAGTCTTACCCAGGGGCATTTCGTCTCCGCCAGCATCGTAGCTTAAGCGGCCCGTGCCATATAACACCGCCGCAAGCATGCCTTCGCGAACCTCCGGCAAGACGGTCGCAATATTCAGATCGCGCTTTACGCGTGGCTGAAATGCGTTCGCTTCTTCTTGGGAGTGGGGGTACTGCAAATAATAAAGTGTTCCGCCATTGGCAAACGCGGCGCCTAACGCTGCGAGTTGCAGAGGCGTGATCTGGATGCCTTCGCCAAAGCTGGACATTCTGGCCACGCCACCGAACGCAGGGGGCGCTATCGGGAAAGATCCAGGGTGTTCGTCAGGCAGATTGTATCCGGCGAGTTCGCCCAGCCCAAGCAAGCGGCCATATTTCGAAACCGTGTCAAAGCCCATGCGGCGGCCGAGTTCTTCGAAAAACACATTGTTCGAATGCGCCAAGGCTTCCGTCAAATTCATGTACTTGCGGCGACCTACCTTCAACATCGTGTCGCGGGTGATGACGTTTTCTTCCAGAGCAGCAATCGCGATAGTGGGCTTGATGGTCGAGCAGGGAATGTAGCCGTCGCCAAAAGCAATCTTTTGATTCACAACCGCCAGAATGCGGCCGGTATTCGGGTCTACAGCCACAACCGAACCGTTGTAGCGCCCGAGGCCTTCGACTGCAGCTTTGCGGACGATTGGATCGTCAAACTGGGGATCATCAGTGCTCGTTGAATCGGCGTACGTAGGAACGCCGCGATAACGCGCGATGGCCTTGTGCAAACGCGAAGATTTTTTGGATGTAGCCGCGGCCTTAGCAGCAGGTTCCGCCGGAAGAGGAATGGCAAGATTCGCCACCACACACCCTGTGAGTATTATTCTTGCCAGATGTTTGATCATTCGTCCCTTGATCTGATGTCCCTGATCCCGATTAAGATTGCGGAATCTACAGTAAGCTGACTAGAAGAGTCAACTTTGTGGTTCCGAGTAGCACTCCAGCGACCAGTCTCGATGAAGCTTCATTATAAAGCACTTAGTCAAGTCCAGCCGATTACGTCTCGTGCAACGAACTCTGTAGGTTCGCAGAGTGAGACGAGTGTAATGAACATCGGGCTATATTGACAATAGCGAAGTAGGTCCAGTACGAAACTATGTGCTTTGTTTTGAACATCTGCACGTAAGTGCAGCCTCGCAAACTAAGCTGTACTTACGTGTTATCTGAGAACACTGACCTTCGTCTAGAGCCCAGCATACCGTCGCCACGTGAAACGGGACAAAAAAAGAGCGAGCCGCATCTTGCGTGCCTCGCTCTTTTGTGAAAATTGATTAAGTATTTACCGCGCGGGACGGGCCTTCGTGTCAACGCTGGCTGCTGCTGCAGCCTTGACTTGCGGTTTCTCCGCAGCCGGCACATTGGCATTGCCGTTCGTCTGCGCGCTTCCGTTTGCGCCCGGCGCTGCGGCGTTGTGACCGGATCCCGGGATTTCCATTTTCTTACGAAGCGCGTTTTCGATCTTTTCGCGAATGTCCTTATTTTCTTTTAGGAACATGCGCGCGTTCTCGCGACCCTGGCCCATACGCTCGCCGCCATAGCTCATCCATGTGCCAGACTTTTCGATGATTCCCTTGTCGACTCCGAGATCGATTAGATCGCCCTCGCGGGAAATGCCTTCGCCATAGACGATGTCGAACTCGGCTTCGCGGAACGGCGCTGCCACCTTGTTCTTCACCACTTTGGCGCGGGTGCGCGAACCCACTACACGATCGCCTTCTTTAATCGCCTGGATGCGGCGAATATCCACGCGCATCGAGGCGTAGAACTTCAGTGCGCGGCCGCCCGTGGTCGTTTCCGGATTGCCAAACATCACGCCGATCTTTTCGCGAATCTGGTTGATGAAGATGAGAGAGGTCTTCGATTTCGAAACAATTGCGGTGAGTTTGCGCAGTGCCTGGGACATCAAGCGTGCCTGCAATCCCATCTGCGGATCGCCCATCTCGCCTTCGAGTTCGGCCTTGGGCACCAACGCAGCCACCGAGTCGACTACCACGATATCCACGCCGCCCGAACGGATCAGCGTTTCCGCGATCTCCAACGCCTGTTCGCCGTGGTCCGGCTGCGACACCAGCAAGTTGTCAACGTCAACGCCCAGCTTGCGCGCATACGACGGATCGAGCGCATGTTCCGCGTCGATGAACGCCGCCTGGCCGCCAAGCTTCTGCGCTTCGGCAATCACGTGCAGGGTCAGCGTCGTCTTACCGCCCGATTCCGGCCCATAAATTTCGATTACACGGCCGCGGGGGAATCCACCAACGCCCAGCGCCGCATCCAGCGACAAGCATCCGGAAGGAATCACGTTCACGGGCACCAATACATCCTTGTTACCCAGCCGCATGATCGAGCCCTTGCCATAAGACTTTTCAATCTGCAATATCGCCGCTTCCAGCAATTTTGATTTTTCGTCTGCCATCTCACACCTCGGTCGAGGAATTAGAAAATCCGGGAACCCATCTCGGGAAACAACGCGGTGCGGGAACACCGCTCGCTCCCCGTCAATCTTTATAATACAAATACGTTACCACTTTATATCTACAAGCGCTACTCCGCTCTGACTTCTATCTGCTTCTACACTCAACGCATGCAACCATGCTCCAGATCGTGTTCCACCAACTGTGCCATCGCTGCTCGTTCGCGCCGGTCCCACTCTGCTCGTTCTTCGCGAGAAAGCGGCCGCAAACGCGTCAGATACTGCCCGCGCGTGCGAACCTCCGTCAACTCGAATTCGAGTCTCTCACGATCAATACAGCTTAGAACACTGCTGTGCGTTGCGTGCATGATGACAAGATGGCCTGTTGAAAACGTCGATGAGCAGGATACTGCAGCAGCGAACAAAAAGCAAATACTATTTTCGCTAATTATTCGCCCCTACTCCTGACGGCCGGGCTGGCCTTTCGAAGGAGTGAGAGTGGCGGCGTCGTCCTCTACTGAACTATGAGGGTAAACGTCATGGTGTGTGTCTGCGCTCCTAGGCCAGCGCTGGCGTTCACACTGATCGTATAGGTACCGGCCTGCGTCCCTGCCTTCCCGCCGCCTCCGGAACCGCCGGAGCTGCCTCCTCCGCAAGAGACCATCGTCGCTACCACGCAAATCAGGAGAGCCAGTGAGACGAGTGGCGCCCAGCGGAAGCGCTCGGCGCGGTACCGCATCCACCAAAGCGAGAGGAGCGCCATGGCTGTAAGGCACAACGCCAACAATATTCTGTTCGGCGGGTACTTTCTCCGAAACGGACTGCTGATTTTCACAGGCCAAATCGAACCCGCCACTGGCGCCGTGGTGGTGACCGTCACAGTAACATTTTGTGGCCCGCTTCCGGTCACCACGAGCGGGTTAGGAGCAACACTGCACGTGGTCAACGCAGGATTCCCCGAGCAGCTGAACGTTATGTTCTGCGTAAATCCCGCTCCAGGTGTTACGGCAAGCGTGTAAGTCCCTGTCTGTCCAGCCGTCACCGTCGCGCTCTGTGGCGAACCAGCAGCTAGCGTGAAGTTGGGAGCGCTCCCGTTCAGCGTAATCATCTGCGGACTTCCCGTGGCGTTGTCGGTGATCGTTATTGCGGCGCTACGCGCTCCGCCTGAGGTAGGCGTAAAAGTCACGCTAATCCGGCAAATTGATCCCGCGGCCAAACCGCTCGCACAATTGTTCGTTTGCGCGAAGTCCCCGGCGTTCGCTCCTGTAACGGACACACTGGAAATAGAAAGCGCTGCGCCACCAAAGTTAGTGAGCTGCGTTATCTGAGCCGCACTGCTCGTGCCAGTGGCCTGCGAGGCGAACGTAAGTACAGATGGCGTCAAGGTAATCGTTGTCGCGCCAGAAGCCCCGACAGTGAGATTTAGCACGGCGGTGTGTGTAATTGAGCCTGAGGTTCCAGTGACCACGATGGGATAGGTTCCATTCAAGGAACTCGTCGTGGTAATCGTCAAAGTGGATGTTCCCGCACCACTCACCGAAGACGTCGAGAAGTTGCAACTAGCCCCCGAAGGCAGTTCGCTACAAGACAGCGCCACGCTGCCGGTAAATCCGCTGATATCCGTCACCGTCACAGTCGACGTCGCCGAACTGCCAGGCGTGATCAGGACAGGCAAGAGCGGTTTCGCCGCCAACCCGAAGTCCGCCGGCGCTGCTGGCGCGATGTTTTGCAGAATGAATAGGCCCGGACTTGAGTAGGAGGTACTCCCTATGTCTGCAAGAATGTCCGTATGGCCATTGTGGTGGAAATCCGCGGGTACCAAAAAATCCGTGGCGATCACGTTGGGCACATTCTTGTTTGCCAATGACGTGATAATTGGTATAGCGGCGCCGAAGGTACCATCGCCATTACCCAGGTGTACGGTCACCCCCGGGCCGAGGATAAGATCAGGTTTCCCATCGCCGTTTACATCCGCCACCGCCAGCGCACGACTCAAGGTAATAGGCTCAGGTATGGCCGTAAAGGTTCCGTCGCCATTGCCCAAGAGGACTTGTTGGCCAGAGGCTGAGAGCATCATGAGATCGAGATTTCCATCCCCGTTCAAATCAGCGGCGGTCAGTACTTGAGTCGCACCGGTAATCGAAAAGAGAGGAGCCTGAAAAGTTCCATCGCCTTTACCAAGGAAAATTCCTAGGCCAGCTTGGCTGCCATCGGCAATGTCAAGGATTCCATCATTATTGAAGTCGCCGACCAGGAAAGAACTGGGATTTTGTCCCGCGAACATCACTGCTGGTGGAGCGAATGTTCCGTCGCCGTTGCCGGGGAAGATCAAGATGTTGCTGTTATGAATATCCAAAAACGCTGCGTCAGGTTTGTGATCACCATTGAAATCGGCTACAACGAACCCACCTGCGTAACCTGAATCAGGAGTTATTCCCGTTGCCAGGCTTGAGGGCGGGCCGAAACTCCCGTCGCCATTTCCGAGCATTGCCGAAATGCTCGCCTCACCGGTGAGGTTGTCTGTAGTGAGAGCCACAAGATCGGCTTTGTGGTCTCCATTGAGATCGGCAGTTGCCAATGCAATAGGGGCCTGCGGTAAGGACAGACTGTGAGCCAACGCAATATTTCCGGCACCGTCATTCAGCAGCACAAGCACTGATTTAGAGACGCCGCCATCAACAATAGTCGCTACGTCGGGAAACCCATCGCCGTTGAAATCGTCGGCAATCGCCTGCGTGAAGATGTACTGGCTACCAAGATACCCTTGGATTCCCTGGAAAGTACCGTCTCCGTTTCCCAATAAGAGCTGACCGGTGGGAAAGACGCCAATCGCCGCAAGGTTGACGCTGACGCCAATCGCCGCAATGTCGATGTTGCCATCACGATTGAAATCAGCCGTCAGCAAGGGCCCGGAAGCAAAATAGGTCTTGCTCAGCGAGAAGGTGCCATCTCCGTTACCCAGCCAAATCTGCGTAAACGGGGGATTTGCGAGAATCAAGTCAAGTTTTTTGTCTTTATTCACGTCGACCAAAAGCATCGGGTAAATCGTGTTGGGAGACGTCACCCCGGAGGCTTTGGCAGCCTGGAATGTCCCATCGCCGTTTCCTAAAAACGTGAACGTTTGGTTTACCGGCGTTTGCGTGGGGCCGATCACAACTTCGGTGGTGAGTACAACGTCCAGCCTTGAGTCGCCGTTTACATCACCCACTGCAACTGTCAAAGGGCCGAAGCCCGCTCCCGACGTGACAAGTACCGACTGGAATGTACCGTTGCCATTGCTCAGGAATACCTATAACGAGCCCTGTGCAGTGATGTCGGAGGCTCCGGTAGCTACGAGGATGTCCGTTTTGCCGTCTCCGTTGAAGTCACCAATCGCGAGTTGATTCACGCGCGTCAGGGCGAATTGGACGCCTGGAACGGTAAAGGTCCCGTCGCCCTTGCCAAAGAACACCCACACGCCGCCTGCACCAATACCGACGATATCGAGCTTCCCGTCGCCGTTAAAATCCGCCACCATAACGCTCCCAAGACTGGTTCCCATGTTTGCTGTAGTGATCGGAGCCTGAAACGTGCCGTCACCATTGCCTAGCATCACGAAGACCGTACAGCACGCTGCAGTACCTTGGTTCACCAACAGCAAATCAGGTTTGCCATCACTGTTGAAATCGGCGACTGCCACTAAGTTTCCTGGTGTTTGGCCACTGACAAACCAAGGTGTCCCGGTTTTGAAGGTACCGTCCCCATTGCCCAGCAGCACCGTACCGTCGGCGTTGATCAGCTCTGCCTTTCCGTCGTTATTTAGGTCTGCCGTGAAAGCCGTCCCGGAGCCTGGAAAGGTTAACGGAACGAAAAACAGATTCTGGCTTTGGGCACGCGCGACGGACGAGCAGAGTAGGAGAAGTAGTGCCAGTTTTGCGCAAAGACGGAACATTCGGGAACCCCAAGTCCAAGCTGTTGCGGAGACCCAGATTGCAGTTAGGTCGGAGCCTGGCGAAATGTGAAGCGTAATGGGCGCATTATGGCTCACGTACCTTGCTATGACAACATGCTCTGAGGGACAGGCCAGTTTCGCCGAAACTCATCGGATTGCGGGCGTCAAATTATCGCGGCGAGCAGCGATCTCACCTGTAGGTATAGAAGCCGCGGGCGGATTTGCGGCCTAGCCAGCCGGCGGCTACGTATTTTTTCAGGAGGGGGCAGGCACGATACTTGGGATCGCCCAGACCTTCTTGC
>DASXLU010000222.1:0-1891 GCA_036496065.1 Candidatus Acidiferrum sp. | reverse complement strand
CGCTCGCATACCCATTTCCACGGAGCGCTTATTCAGAACGGGCAACGTGCCTGGCAGGCCGAGGCAAACCGGACAGACATTGGAATTTGGCGGATCGCCAAATCGCGTGGAACAGCCGCAAAAAATTTTGGTTTTGGTGAGAAGCTGCGCGTGGACTTCCAAACCGATGACCGGTTCGTACTTGGCAAGAAGTTCGGGCGACAACGCCGCTTCGGTGGTGAATTTCGTCATGGCCGAAAGAAAAAGTATATCAGAGCAGGCGGTCCTGTCGCCGTGGCGGCATGCGGATCATCGGGCCGAGAGCGGTTCGCACACTTTCAGGGACGGGTTGAGATATTCGACGAACGCGAAGCTGCCGAAGAGAATGGTTGCGTAGAACGCGTCGCCCGCCAAGGTGTTGCCGAAATAGGGCAGTCCGGCAACGTAGCAGGTGAAGAGGCCGACGGCGGATTTTGCATAAGTGGTGCCCACGGCCCAGATGGCAAAGTTGGTGAAGATGAAGAACTGCAGTGCGGCCAAAAACGTGGCTAGTGCAAGGCGTCCTGGAGTCTGCGTGCGACGGAAGAGCATTCCGATAAGAACGCTGAGGCAGAAACTTAAGTAGACGATAGGCATGAGTCGATGGAAACCGACGAACAGGTCTCCCACAAAAAGGGCGGACAAGGGATACAAGAACGCTTGCCAACTACGTCCTAACTTGGCGCCGCTGAATAGAGCCATCGCACCGATAGGGGTGAAATTCCAGGGATGTGGCAGTGCGCGAACGACGGCCGCGAAAACAACGAAAGATATGATGAGCAGAAGGCGCAGGATGCGAATGTGACGTTCCGAACTGACTTCAGGAAGCATGATTTTCCTCTTTTCTGTAGGGCAATACGTCGCAAAACACAAAAGAATCGCGTTCGACAATCTCGCCGGTCTGGACGAGGATTGGCGATCGAAAAATAGGGCCATCAAACACGAAGGTGTGAAACTCACCGTTTTCGCCGCAAGGATCCACATCCGTGGGTAATGCTTTGAAAAAGGTGGAATCCAGTTCCCTGCCGGCGAAAGTTTTGGCGAGCTTGCGAGGATCGACGCAGACAGTGATGGCACGAAATCCATCTTTGACAAAACGCGCGGCGAGTTCTCGGGTATCAATATCCCAGAGCGGGAAAATGGCCTCCGCGCCGATCTTCGCCAAGTTGTTCTCGCGATAGGTTCGCAAGTCGCGCAGAAAGATATCGCCAAAGCCGAAATGTTGAATGCCACGTTCTCGAAGTCGAACAAGTGTTTCCGCCATGCGGGATTCGTAGATGGAATTGGGACATTGCGGTGGAATGGAGACTTCCTCCACCGGCAAGCCGATCGATTTGGCCTGCTGGTGAAGGAGCTCACGGCGGACTCCGTGCATGCTGATGCGATCGAAGCCCTCCGTGACCGTGGTGAGGAGAGCCACCACATCAAAGTCGAGACTATGAAGAAGCGAGTGCAAGGCCATTGCGCTGTCCTTGCCGCCACTCCAGGAAAAAACGAGAGGAGGCCGCATGGGTTAGTCCCGGCCAGAGAATTGATAGCGAATGCCCACTCGCGCATCGCGGCCAAGAGCCGGATAGCCGAGGGCGTCCTGATACTGCTTGTCGAGGATATTGGTAGCGCGAGCGTAAATCGTGAAACCGCGCGTGAACTGGTAGCTGGTCGATGCATCGAAGCGGGCGTAACCAGGGTTGCGGGTGTAGCCGAGGCCAAGGAAATCGCTGTCGGTCCGCTGGCCAGTGAAATAGCCAGCGAGCGTCGCGCTGAATCGATGGAACGACCCCGTCAACGTGACAGAGCCCGAATTTACGGGCCGGCGCAGCAGCCGATTCCCGGCGATTTCCGCCGGATCGAAAGAGTTGGGCGATTTGATCAC
>DASXLU010000221.1:0-8817 GCA_036496065.1 Candidatus Acidiferrum sp. | reverse complement strand
GGCAACAGAACCTGCGCGACAATTTCGCCCGCGGACAAGTTTCGAATTAATCCCAACTGCGCCGTTAGGCAGAATTGGCAGTCCACGGCGCACCCTGCCTGCGTCGATATGCAAATCGTTTGCCGGCCCTCGCTCGGCATGAACACGGCTTCCACCGCGGCGGGCACTTTGCGCGTTTCTCCCACCGCGTCCAGTCCAAACAGGTATCGCACCGAGCCGTCCGTGGACACATATCGTTGCCGCACCACCGGCAACGTAATCGAGGCGTCACGCGTCAGCTTTTCGCGTAACGGTTTGGGCAGATTGGTTATCTCCGCTACAGAGAACTTCTTCTCAGCGTACAGAGCGTGATAAATCTGGTCGCCCCTGTAGCCCGGCTCGCCCAGACTCTCGCAGAAGCTGCGCAACTCGTCCCGAGATTTACCCAGCAATTCCATCCGCTTCCAACGCCCTCCGACAATCATTCTCTCACTAACGCCACCGATAGGCAGTCCCAACGCGCTCACCGCCTCCGGCACGTTGTCTGGTCCCGAAAATCCCCTACGTAGGATTACCTTAAACGCCAGAAAATAAAGCAGTAAAATCCAATCTCGCCACTAAGCCATTCCTGTGCCACAATACCCTATGGTCTCCAATACACGCGACATCCATCGTCACGTCTTGCCCAACGGCCTTGTCGTCATCACCGAGACCATGCAACATGTCCGCTCCGTCTCGGTCGGCATTTGGGTCCGCAACGGCTCTCGCCGCGAGGATTCCTCCGAAAATGGCCTGGCTCACTTCCTCGAGCACATGGTCTTCAAGGGTACAGAACGCCGTTCCGCCGAAGACATCGCCCGCGAAATGGATTCCGTGGGCGGCATGCTCGACGCGTTTACCTCAAAAGAACAGATTTGTTTCAACGCCAAGGTGCTAGACGAGCATCTGCCCATCGCCTTCGATGTGATCTCCGACCTGGTTTTGCGTCCCAAGCTTGATGCCGACGACGTCCGCAAAGAGCGCCAGGTTGTCCTCGAAGAGATCAAGATGGACCTCGACAATCCCGAATATCTCCTGCACGACATCTTCACGCGCGGATTCTGGCCGGAACACTCTTTGGGCCGCCCGATTCTCGGTACGCCCGATACCGTACGCAATTTCGACCAGGCCTCGCTGCGCCGCCGCTTTGGCAATTGGTTCGCTCCCGACCATATCCTGGTTACCGCCGCCGGAAATATCACCCACCAGCAGGTCATGGATCTGGTGCAAAAAGAATTTGGCCATCTCGCTCCTTCCACGAACACAGAAGAAGACCCTGCTCCCTCAACCGGCGCGCCCATTCATCTCGAAGCCAAGCGCGACCTCGAGCAAGTGCACCTCTGCATCGGCGTGCCTTCTCTTCCCATCGCACACGAACGTCGCTTCGCTATTGCAGTCCTGAACAATCTCCTTGGGGGCGGTATGTCCTCGCGCCTGTTTCAGAATATTCGCGAGAAGGAAGGCTTGGCCTACGCGGTATTCAGCGAATTGACGCCCTATTCCGACGCCGGGATGTTCACCGTGTACGCCGGCACGGGCAAGGAAACTATCGGCCAAGTGCTTGATATGACCGTCGCGGAATTTCGTTCGATGAAAGAGTCGCCTGTCTCTGAAGAAGAGTTGCGGCGCGCCAAGAATCACCTCAAGGGGTCCCTCATGCTGTCCCTGGAATCGACCAGTTCGCGCATGTCCAACTTGGCTCGCCAGGAACTCTACTTTCATCGCTTTTCGTCGCTCGACGAAATTCTGGCCTCCATCGAAGCGGTCACCCGCGAAGACGTCCAATCGCTGGCTCGCCAATTCTTCCAACCGGAGCGCATGGCCGTCACCGTCCTCGGCCCCATCAACGGCTTCACCCTAACCCGCGAACGCCTCGCCTGCTAACCCGCCGCGCCTGTTAACCGCATAGCCGGGTAGGGGCCGCCTTCTTGCTTGCCCTGACGAAGGAAGGGAGGCGGGCCGCTCCTGCAGCAGCGACGCCCACACCCGTCATTCGGAACGGAGTCCGCGGAGTGAGGATCTCTGCGGCATCGCGCTTTTCGCGATGAATCTCTCTTGGATCGCTGCGTCTCCACGGGACAATTATCCACTCCTCTGATTTCTTCTGCATTGACGCTTTTCTTTCGCTCTGCCATGATTTGAAAAGTTTGTAGAAGTAAATTGCTTTTCCCAGGGAGAAGCTCATCGGCTTACGTGTTTCCATCCTGGCTTCCGGGAGTACCGGCAATCTCACGTTGCTCGAAACCGAAAGCACTCGCATCCTTGTAGACGCTGGCTTGGGTAAACGCGAAACGCTGGCGCGACTCGCCGCCGTTGAACGAGACTTCGATCATCTCGACGCCGTCTTAATCACTCACGAACATTCCGATCATTGCAACGGCCTCCCGCAAGTGCTCGGCATCTGGAAGGCTCCTCTTTACGTTACCGAGCCGACCTTCGGCGCTCTGCAGCGCTGCCTTCCGGAGACATTTGGCAAGCGTTTGCGTGGCGTGGAATCTATTCAAGCTGGCCAGCGATTCCTTATCGGCGATATCGACGTTCATGCCTTCGCCATTCCGCACGACGCGGCCGACCCCATCGGTTTTACGTTTCGTGCCGACGGCATCAAAGTGGCCATCTGCACGGACCTTGGCTACATGCCCGCTCTCGTGAAAGTGCACTTGCGCGAAACGCATTGCATGATTCTCGAATCCAATCACGATCTCGATATGCTGAAGGTTGGTCCGTACCCGTGGGTCGTCAAGCAACGCGTGCTATCTCGCACCGGACATCTTTCGAACCACGCTGTCAGCGAGTATCTCGCCGATCCCGACGGTCTGGATTCCTGTGTGAAGTATCTCGTCCTCGCCCACATCTCCCAGGAAAACAATAATCCCGATGTAGCCCGTATCTCCGCGGAAGAAGCCTTGAACCGCCGCCCCGCCGAAGCTTCATTCTCCGGCGAACTCCTCGTCGCCTCCCAGACCGTCCCCCTAAAACCCATCAATCTCTAACCGTCAGTATGCTTCGCACGTGGACCTCAGTCGGCTTCGCCTGCGCAAAGTCTGATTGACACCCCCTGCACCCATCTTCTACACTCGTTTTTTCTTGGTAGAGGTGCGGCGGCCATGAGTACCCGGGTGCGTTCTTCCGAATCAGCTTCGGACACACGGTTAAAGGGGCTTCCAGTTGTCGCCCGCCGAAATCGTGGCAGTAGCTGAAACTGTCTCGGTTGGGGAATAGGTCCAAGGCCTGTTCACTGTCATCCGTAACTCCGGATGAAGCGCGATCGAGAGGCAGCGGCCCGAGTTTTTTCCTCGCGGTTCCTCCTTTCTTCGCGTTCATCCAGAAATGCCCAGGGCCGATGAATCTTTTTGAGTTGACGCGCGCTCTCGTCGACATCGATTCCACCACCGACCGCGAAAAGCCGGTGGCGGATTTCCTCCACGACTATTTGTCGCGGCTCGCGTCTCGTTACACAGGCCGCGTAGAGCGTATCGCTGCCGAACCAGGCCGCGACAATATCCTCGTCACCTGGGGCAATCCCGTCGTCACGCTTTCCACGCACATGGACACGGTTCCCCCCTTTTTCCCGTCGCGCGAAGATCAGGAATTTCTCTGGGGGCGCGGCAGTTGCGATGCCAAGGGAATCATCGCGGCCATGATCGGTGCTGCCGAAAATTTACTCGCCGACGGCGTGCGCAATCTTGCTCTTCTATTTGTGGTGGGCGAAGAGCGCAATAGCACTGGCGCAAAAGCGGCTGCGGCTCATCCTCGTGGTTCCCGGTTTCTGATCAACGGAGAGCCAACCGAAAATCGCCTGGCATTGGGTTCGAAGGGTGCCTTGCGCTACGAAATTGTCGCGAGCGGCGTACTCGCGCATTCCGCCTACCCGGAACTGGGCCATTCAGCGATTCACACCCTGTTGGATGTTTTGCATCGCATCCGCGAGATACGCTTGCCGGAAGATACGCTCCTCGGCAAGAGCACTCTCAATGTCGGCACGATTTCCGGCGGACGTGCCCCCAACGTTGTGGCCGACGAAGCGCGTGCAGAGATTATGTTTCGCACCGTGGGCGATCCCGATGCGATCCGCCAGGCGGTTTCTGCCTCGGCCGCCGCAGGCCGCGTGGAAGCCCTCGAAGTCTTCTACACGCCCGCGGTTCATCTCACGCCCTTCGAACACTTGCCCACTACGGTCGTGGCGTTTACGACGGACATCCCGACCTTCGGCGGCGCTTGGGGCAAGCCATTCCTGATCGGCCCTGGCAGCATTCATGTGGCGCACACTTCGCAAGAGTGCATCTCCAAAAGAGAATTGGTCGAAGCCGTCGCCATCTATTCGAAAATGGTGCGTCAGCTTCAGACCACCGGCCGGAGCGCCGCATCATGAACCTGGGGCTCGCCATCGTGGGAGACGGAAAGATGGGTCGCTTGATCGACCAGCTCGCCCCTGAATACAATTTCGATGTTCGCGCGAAATTCGCCAGCCACAATAATGCGCATGGCGAAGGGTTGACGCGCGAGTCGCTTCGTGGTGTCGATGTGGCCATGGAATTTTCTACTCCCGACAGCGCCGCTGCCAATCTTCGCAAGCTCGCGTCCCTAAAAGTGAACGCCGTCACCGGAACAACCGGCTGGCTGCAGCAGTTGCCCGCCATTCGCGACGAGATAGCCAAAAGCGACGCCGCGCTGGTGTGGAGCGCAAATTTTTCCGTCGGCATGAATCTCTTTATGCAATCGGTCGCTCTCGCTGCCGCGCTTTTTGCCAAACATCCGGAATACGAAGCCTGGGGATGGGAAATCCATCATTCCGCAAAGAAAGATTCGCTGTCTGGCTCGCTGCGAAAATTGGGAGAAGAAATGTTGGCGGCGGGTTACGACCGTCCGATCAGCATGAACGCGAATCGCGCCGGTGCCCATCCAGGCACGCATGAAATTGGATTCGATTCCGCAGCCGATACCATCACCCTGCGCCACACTGCTCGTAGTCGCGAAGGGTTTGCGCGTGGCGCCCTGCAGGCCGCGCGTTGGGTTGTCGGCAAAAAAGGGTGTTTCGAATTTAAGGAGATCCTCGGCGAACTCAGTTGAGCGGTGCACCCTGCAGCACTGCTCGCAGTCGCCGGTTTCTCGGGAGGAGCAACAGATGTTTACAGGATGCGGCACGGCAATGGTCACACCATTTCGGCAGAGCGGCTCGCTTGACGAAGTGTGTTTGCGGCGATTGATTCAGCGCCAGATCGATCAGGGCATCGATTTCCTCGTTCCCTGTGGAACGACCGGTGAAAGCCCCACCCTCAGTCATGTGGAGCATCTGCGCGTCGTGCAAATTGCCGTCGAAATGGCGGAAGGGAATATCCCCGTGCTCGCCGGAGCCGGTGGCTACAACACCGCAGAAATCATCGCCATGGCTCGCGAAGTCGCTTCCATTGGTGCGGACGGCATTCTTTCCGTCACTCCGTACTACAACAAGCCCACGCAAGAAGGGCTATATCAGCACTTCAAAGCCATCGCCGCGTCCACGCAACTGCCCATCATTCTTTACAGCGTGCAAGGCCGCACCGGTGTGAATATCGAGCCGGCTACCGTCAAGCGCCTCGCCGAAATCGACAACATCGTCGGAATCAAGGAAGCTTCCGGAAATATTTCGCAGATGTCCACGATTCTGAATTGCGTGCCAGACGACTTCATCGTCCTTTCAGGCGACGACGCCATCACTTTGCCGCTTATCGCTCTCGGCGGACGCGGCGTCATTTCCGTTGTGTCCAACGAGATTCCCGCCGACATGACGCAGCTCGTCCATCTTGCCCTGAAAAATGATTTTGCCGGCGCGCGCCAATTGCATCGCCGCTTTCTGCCGCTGATGGAAGTCAATTTCATCGAATCCAATCCCATCCCGGTAAAAGCCGCCATGGCCGAGATGAAATTGCTTGAGCCCGTGTGGCGCTTGCCGCTCGTTCCTCCCAAGCCCGAGTGTCTGGCCCGCATCCGCGCGGTGCTGGCATCACTCGGCCTTACCGAGAAAATGCATGCAGCCTTCGCAAATTGAACGGCTCTTCGACGAGCCTCCTGCGAAATATACAGAGGAGCATTTTCAGCTTTTTCAGGAATTCAAGAATGGCTTGAACCGGGGAGAGATCCGCGCCGCCGAGCCCGATGTTTCTTCCCCGACCGGGTGGCGCGTCAATCCCTGGGTGAAGAAGGGAATTCTGCTGGGTTTTCGCATGGGCACGATCGTCGACATGTCCATCGACGCCGCGCGCCAGCCCTTCATCGATAAATCCACATATCCGCTGCGCTCTGTGGGATTGGCCGACGGCATTCGTATCGTCCCAGGTGGCTCCAGCCTTCGCGATGGCAGCTTTATCGCACGCGGCGTGGTCTGCATGCCGCCCATGTTCGTCAACGTGGGCGCATTCGTCGGCGAAAACACCATGATCGATTCGCATGCGCTGATCGGAAGTTGCGCTCAGATCGGCCGCGGTTGCCATATTTCCGCTGCCGCGCAGATCGGCGGAGTGCTCGAGCCGGTCGGAGCGTTGCCAGTAATCATCGAAGATGACGTAATGATTGGCGGAAATTCCGGTGTGTACGAAGGCACCATCGTCAAGCGTCGCGCCGTGCTGGGCACCGGTACCATCCTTAATCGCTCCATTCCCGTTTACGACCTTGTCCGTGATCGGGTTTACACCGCCAACGACACCTCCCCACTCGTCATTCCCGAAGAAGCCATCGTCGTCCCGGGTTCGCGCGCAGTTTCGCATCCCTCTGGCGCGAAATGGAATCTTTCTCTGCAAGCGGCCGTCATCGTCAAATATCGCGACGCCAAAACCGAAGGCCGCGTGCAACTCGAAGATCTCTTGCGCTGAGCGCCGCCGCTTCCATTCATCGCTCTTATCCAACTAAACCGATTTTTTCTTGGCTGCTCGCGCTTCTCTTCTTGACAACTCTTTTTACTCCTCATAACCTCCCTATAACTCTTCAACGTGTCGAGGATTTTTTGGCTTGCGACGATTGGGTCGGTCTGTCGCTTAGCCAAATAAGGGGTTAGTTTGCTGAAATCCCGCATCCTCGGGTCTTGCCTGTTTTCGTTTCCTCCTGGGAGAAAAGGATAGTCATGAAATCACCGCGCCTGTTTTACATATTGCTTGGATTGAGTCTTTATCTTTTTGTGCCTGCATTCTCTTCCGCGCAAGTCGGTACCACTTCGGTCCGCGGTATTGTGCTCGATAAATCTCACGCTGCCATCCCCGGCGCCAAAGTCACCATCGCGAATCCGTCGCAAGGCTTTGAACGCGAAACTACCACCTCCGCTTCTGGCGAATTCGAGTTTCTGGCTCTTCCTCCCGACACGTACGTCCTCAAAGTTGAGAAAGAAGGTTTCGGCAAATATCAGCAGAACGACCTTCAGCTTCTGGTCAATGTACCGGCTTCGGTCACCGCCACTCTTCAGGTAGGTTCCGTCTCGACCCAGGTGGAAGTGTCTGCACAGACCGAAACCATCAACACGACGGACGCTTCTCTCGGCAATGCCTTCGGAGAAAATCAGGTCAAGCAGCTCCCCCTCGAGAGCCGCAATGTTCCCGATCTTTTAAGCCTGCAGGCCGGCGTTGTGTACACGGGCGACCGCCCGGACCTGGATTCATCCGTCGATACGCGCAGTGGTTCGGTAAATGGTTCCCGCAGCGATCAAAGCAACATCACCCTCGACGGTGTCCCCGTCAACGACAAGGGCGGGCACTCGTTCACTTCGGTTCTGCCCGTTACCCTCGATTCCGTGCAGGAATTCCGCGTCACCACCAGCAACTATGGTGCTGACGAAGGCGTTTCCTCCGCGGCGCAGGTCGCTCTTGTCACCAAGAGCGGCACCAACGATTTTCACGGCTCGGTCTACGAATACAATCGCAACTCCTACTTCAGCGCCAACGACTACTTCATCAAGACCGCTCAGCTCGCAAGTGATTCGCCCAACAAGCCCCCGCAATTGAACCGCAACATCTTTGGCGCCTCTGTCGGCGGCCCGATTCGCAAGAATCGCCTGTATTTCTTTCTGAATTACGAGGGCTATCGCGACGCCGAGGCGGTCAGCGCCGTTCGCACCGTACCCACCGCCGCATTGCGCGACGGTGTGCTTCAGTATCTTTGCGCCAATCCTTCACTCTGTGCGGGAAACACCGTCGCTGGACTGACCGGCGCCAATTACACCGCACCCGCTGGTTACATGGCTCTTTCGCCTCAGCAAATCACCCAGATGGACAGCACCAGCCTCGGGCCACATGGGCCGAATCCCACCGTTATCGCGTTCATGAACTCGACGTACCCTCTGCCCAACGACGCCACTGTAGGCGATGGCGTCAACACTGCTGGCTATCGTTTCCGCGCGCCCACGCACACACTGAAAAATTGGTACATCGCCAAGCTGGACTACAACCTCACCACCGATGCCAAGCAGCGCCTGTATGTCAGTGGAGCCCTCGCCAACGAGAATAGCGCCGGCGCTCCATTTTTGCCCGGAGCTCCGCCGGAACAAGACATCATCAACTACAACAAGGGCATCATCGCCGGTTACTCGGCGGTCATTTCGCCCTCGCTCATCAACAATTTTCGCTACGGATTCATACGGCAAAGTGTCGGCACGATTGGCAATTCCAACGAGGTCTGGAACTACCTGCAGGCCTTCGATCAGGGCATTACCTACTCGTCTTCCTTTCAGCGGCCCGTTCACAATGTCACCGACGACGTTTCCTGGATCCACGGCCGCCATACCTGGCAATTTGGTTTGCAGTTTGCCTTTCTTCGCAATCCGGTAAGCAATTTAAA
>DASXLU010000220.1:0-9689 GCA_036496065.1 Candidatus Acidiferrum sp. | reverse complement strand
GCTGGCAGCCAGTCGGCACAGGGTTTTTAGTTTCGCGTCTCGGTTTAAATCCTCGACTCGCCACGTTCGCGCAGAACATCGAAGCTGAAATCTCTATCGCGGCCATCAGCCATTTGACATTGCAACGTGAGGGTGGTGAGGTTTAATATGTTGAGTGGCTTTGTTGGCGCGGGCATGTCTTCTACAGATTTAAATAACGAAGACTATTTCTCGGATCATCCAAAGCGGCTGCCGTCTTTTGACGCTCTGTTTCGGGCTCAGGGACAAATTACTCCCGAACATTTTTTCCGTAACCTCAAGGAGCAATCCGGCAACAACCATTGGAGCCAAGACGATTATCAGAGGGCGGTATTTTTGTTCCAGAGATTGCAGTCGGCCCGCCGGAACATTTCGAAATTAACTCTCTTACTGGTTACTATGCCGCTCGTGCCATTCGTTTGCCTGGCACTTCCTGAAGAGTTTCGGTTAGGCGTTTTTACGAGCGGAATTGTGTTGGAGTTTGTTGCCGGAGGGATCCTTTACTTCGTCCACGCGAGCTGGCAAGCCAGGCGCAGAGACTATTGTCATTGGTTGAGGCTGGTCCATCGACGCGTGAGCGATCTGTAAGCAAGGGAAAGCTCCGGTTTTGCATCTTTAAGGCAGCGTTGGCAAAAGCTGGAGCTTTCGCTTACGGAATGTCAAAGGATCGGCTCGCGATAGCCGAATTGATACCCGAGCGCCAAGCAGGCGTCGAGGTGTTCCACACCCTCAGTCGTAGTCGGATGACGGAGCGATGCGGCAGCAGCACAAACCCCGAAGACCAGACAATCTTCCATTGGCAATTCGTCGTGGTACCCGAGTAAAAGCCCGGCTGCCAATGCGTCGCCCGCGCCGGCTGCCCCTGCAATCTGGTTCGGAGGCACCATGAGGCTGGGCTGAAAGATGCGCCGGCCGTCGCGCGATGCTGCAAGTACACCTTCGGGAAAATGGATGATTGCCCAGCGGCGCACTCCCGCAGCTAACAGCGTCTCGGCTGTCTTCAAAAGTGTCGGTACATCGATCTTGCCGCCCCGGCGAATTTCAAGCGAGAACACACCTGCTGCCTCAAACTCGTTTAGAAAGATGATGTCCAGGAACGGGAGTGCGGGGGATACCACTCGGCCAAACCGATCGCTTGCTTCGCTGACAACATCGACGCAGGTAATGAATCCGAGTTCGGAGGCTTTCGCGAGAAGTTCGGCGGCTCTGGTCCCAAAGCGCGCGCATGGCTCATCCAGGCGATCCAGGAGCAAAAGGTAGCCGAGGTGAAAGATTTTCGCGTTAGAGGAATCGACGCGAATCGAATCCGCATCGAGCAACATGTTCGCGCCTCTCTGGTGAAAAAATGTTCGGCGCCCTGTTCGCTCGACGGTCATTACATCGGTGTAGGAGGTTGGCTGCTGGTCAGTCCGTCGAATCAGTCCGGTGTTCACGCCGAATTTCTGACACGTCTTCAGAATCCAGTCGCCGGGTTCATCCTGGCCGACGATACCCGCACCCGTTAATGGAAAATCGGCTCCCAGCTTCGCAAGGTCGATGAGGACGTTACATGGAGCGCCGCCTGTTCCGCGAAATTCAGTCCGGATATTCGCTAAGGTGTCCTGATTTGGCCACGCATCGATAACTTTTATGTGGTCGACGATCCAGTTTCCGGCGCCAAGAATTCCTTTGGGGTCGCTCATCTTGAGTTTAGAAGAATAAATCGAAGTATCCAAAGCCCGAAATATGACAAGGGAACTATTTCAAGAAACCGGCCGCTTTGTCGGCTGTCATCCCGTCGTGTACGATAGCCAAGAGGGCCTTTGTCATGGCTCCCGGGTTCGGGTGCTGAATGATATTCCTCCCGTATACGATTCCGGCTGCGCCCTGAGCAATGACTTGTTCGGTCCGCCTGAGGACTTCCAGATCGTCGGCTTTGCCTCCACCCCGTACGAGCACCGGGACGCGTGCGGTTTGAATAACCTTGTGATACTCCTGCGGATCGTCTGTGGGATCTGCCTTGATAACGTCGGCTCCCAATTCGACCGCTTGGCGCACCAAGGGTAGAATTTTGGTGATATCACCGTCTACCATATAGCCGCCGGCCTCGGTGTTCGGCCGAAAGACGAGAGGCTCAATCATGAGCGGAATGTTATACTGATCACATTCTGGCTTTAGTTTCAGGATGTTTTGGATGCACTGATCGGTTGCCTCAGGCTGGCCGGGTATACGGAAGAGATTCACGACGACGCACACTGCGTCGAGCCGGATCGCTTGTTCCGCCGGGCGCTCGATCATTCGGCTGAACAGGGTGCGCGGGAGATCTTTGCCATAAACGTTTGCAACGTCGGTGCGAAGCACGAGGGCCGGCTTTGATTTGCCTGGAATCCGCTGCAGGAGCTCCGCTTGACCCACCGTTAGTTGGATTGCATCGGGATTGGCCTCCACAAGCAACTCCACAGCTTTCGCGAGGTCCTCAATTCCGTTGAGGAAACTCAGTTCGTTGAAAAATCCGTGATCGACTGCGACGTCGAGACAACGTCTGGAGACCGGATTGAACAGGCGATTGAGGCGGTAAGTTTTCATACCAGGGGGTGAGAGCGGAAGGTATACATTGGGAATCGAAGAAATTAGTTAGACGGCCGCGCAATTCAAGAATTCAAGAACGGTAGGGCGAGGCTCCGTCCGAGCCGGGGCTGGCGCGTCGTTCTCGGCTCAGGCGGAGCTTCGTCCTACCGCTTGAATTCTTGAATTCTTGACTTGCTTGTCTGTTTAAGAGAGAACACCGAGACCCGAAATGAAAATAGCGCGCCTGCTTGGAATTGTGCTGATTGCCATCTGCGTTGATTCAGGGTTGTCGTCATGCTGTTGTATCAACAGCTATTTAGCCTCTCACAATATTGGTCCGGATGCGCCGCTAGACACAGATCCGCCTCTGAACTGATCCTTGTAAATCTCTCATAAACAGAGTGTTACGAGCAAAATTTGGAGCCTAGGGGAGTCGAACCCCTGATTTCCTCAACACCCCTGTATAACTCCCTCTACCATGGGTTTTCCAAGTGGATGCGTTCCGTTCGCAATTCTCGTTAGTCAGCGGTTGACCTCGGAAGTCCTGAGAGCGAAGTCGCCAGATAGCTTTTAGTAGCGCGGGTGGCACCAAAATTGCTTGTAACGAATGGTTTTTGTCGATAACCAAAGGAGAGATAGACTGCACGTAACGGCCCTTGTGTTCGAGTTTTCTACACCTTTTGATGAATTTGAACATTCTAGCCGTACCAGGCTTGCGGGTCGGCGCGGAACTCTAGCACTTTGGATGAGCTTCCTGATCACGACGACGGTCCCGCTCGAGAAGTGGGGTGAGGTAGTTGGGAGTGAATCCGTCGCAAAGGCTGCCGCTGATCGCCTGACTGATCGGGGGCATTTGTTGGAGGCAAACGGAGATCCCTACTGGAAGCCGGGGCGAAAAGCAGTCGTCATTTCGCAATTTCGTACGGGTTGAAGGAATTTTTATGCGCTGGATGATTTGGATGCTCCCGGGCATCGTCGGAGGTTTTCTGGCACTTACGGGTGGGCTACTGATACGAAAAGGTCAACGAGGGGAAGGGGCGTTTATCATGGTCGCTGGCGCGCTGGCGTTCGCTGGCTACGGCGTCGTCGTGAATGTTGTGCCGTGGAACTTCTCCCGCATCATGTGCGCCTATATCGCGGTTTTTACTCTGATCACCTTTAGTTGGCGTCAGTTTATCCTCAGACAGAAATTACCAAAGGTGATATGGCTTGGGGTGGTCATAGTCGTGACCGGAGGTCTTGTTGTCGTGTTCGGATAACTATTACAGGATTGCTTGTACTATTCAGGAAGGGAAGCTTTCAGGTAGTTCCCAATTTCATCCCGCGCCCGGCGACAGACGGCCAGGGCTCTTGTTCCATGCCTTGAAGCGCTGCAACGGCATTTTCCGTGCGGAGGATGCCTACGTGGACTATTGGGAAGGTCGGAGACCTTTGTGAAATCACATTCAGCCGCTTCTACCGGTCTGCCCGACTTTGTCTAGCCGATGCGAGCTAAGCTCGTGGACTCTATGCGGTCCGGCGATTCTGGGGAGGACGTCACATCATCTCCTCCGGATCGTCGTCCCAACTTTTGGCCTATCTATTCGGGCCGGCGCGGTTGTAGAGCAACAAGTGTCCGAGCAAACGCTTCCTCGCGCGAAGCGCCGCGAAAGGCACCAGTAGCCACAACTGACTGAACCCAACGTAACTAAAGCAGTGATTGGCTTGCCGATCCCAATTGCTTGAGCACCGAATAAGGCAAGATAGACGGCTAGCATCGGTGAGCCACAGCAACCAACCAGAAAACAGGTGCCTGCCATGAGTACGCCAACGAGTGTTAAACTGCCAGCAGCCGCTCCCGCCGCGATGCTCCTCTTACGGCCGGGAAGAATGCAATGACTTAGCGCCCATGTGGCAAACGCGGCTCCTAAACCATAAGAGAAACCAATAAAATAGTCCTGCCCGCGCCAATAAGCTCTAAGACCGAGGTATCCAGCTGCATTCCTGATAAGGCCATCGTCAGTCCAGCCCGAAGAGGCCGATAGCGCGCCATAACCCACGTAAAGAGCGTGGGCGGCAAAGATAGCCACAAAGACCCCAGCCGGAAGTAGCCTTCTCACAATCACGGGATACCGATCTCCTGTGCAACGAGACTCAGGCCCTCCTCGCTCCGGCTCAAGATGCCCGCCACCCGGACGGTTTGTTCCAACTTTGGAGCGTCGCCACTCCAGCGCACCGGTATTTTCTTAGTACCCGATTCGGTTAAGCAGCCTAAGCCGCAGTCGGCATACTCGCGCTTGTCCACCAGCACAAAGCCTTTCCCTTGTGAGACAACGGCGACAACACCGACCAGGTGCACCCGACCTAAGTGCTTATCAGGCTCCCCCGCGAGATCATTGACGGTCACAGCGTCCGCTAGCGTTGGTTGCTGCGACCGCTGATCTTGTGCCCTAACTCCGCCTGCGACAAGAGCGAGGGCTACGATTAAAAGTGCGTCGGGCCATTTGGTTTTCGTCGTGATATTCATCATCTGCTTAGGTTTCAAAAATGTTCCATCATGGGGTGCAGGTCGAGGTCTTGCTGCATTCGCAGTCGGACTCCTTCGTTTTATGCGGCTCCTCCCACTGTTGAGGAGTGGCGAGCTGGCCCAAGGCAGCATCTTGTTCATAGGTGATGCCGATCGAAAGCGCCGCCTCGGCCTTGGCTAGTTCTCGACCGAGGTAGGCCGCGTGGTCTAGCTGTGTCACCAATCCGCGCTCCACGACGGTGGCAGCTATCAGCGCTGCTTGCCGGCCTTCGATGACGTGAGCTAAGCGACCACTGTTCTCATAGTGTTCGCAGGCGATCAGGCCTTTCCGCGGCTGCGGCAATACAACGAAAAACCCGGCGCGATCTAGTTGCAGGCGCTTCGGAGCCTTGGCCCGAATATGTTCGACCGCGGCAAGCGCATTACCGCAGCAGGCCGAATCCGCAGGAGCAGTAGGCAATGGCTGCAGCGGCTTGCTGGCGCAGTCGCGAGCGGCGGCAAGAATGCTATCTGGATCAATTACGCCAATCAAGTTAACCTCCTCGATTTGCTCGCGAAACCGCGCTACATCCAAGAGTGTCAAGTTTTTAAGAATCGGCCGCCAGGAAGCTGACTCCAGGACCCGCATGTCCGGATCAACGCCTCGCTCTTTCAGTCGCAGAAAGGCATCACCCGCACGGTGGCCCTTTGCTTCTTGGCCGCAGATCACCAACCACCGAATCCGTGGATTGGCGAGCAGATTCAGAACGACTTTTTCAACACCGATATTCTCGGTGTCACAACGACCCGCAATTGCCACAGCCGCTTCTGTAATAAGTTGGAGAGGCAGGTCGCGATTAGAAAGCGTGCAGACGGCCACGGGTCCGTCAGGGTCGCCCAACACGTAGTCACCTGGATGTGCCGGCCAAGACGGCGCCGCAAAGTGGCTAGCGCGACCCTTCCAAGGAGCAGTCGACGCCTTCGAACCGCCGCAGAGGCGTTGATCGCCGGTACCGCAACCTTCAAGCTCCACGTCCTCAAAATAGTTGGCGAGTTCGACAGTGGCGTCCGCCCCCCAGCATTTCTTGCAGCCGATACAATCGTAGGCCAGGGGCTCCATCCTCGTCTGATATTGCGAAATACGAGGCAGAAGAGCGCGAATTTCGGGGTCTTCGGAAGAATCAAAAGCGCGTGTGGCTTGGTCGAGCGCGTCCTTCATGCAGCCACACTTGCGACATTTCTTGAGTTCCATGCCGTTGGCGATTTCGTTGAGCGCCGATGTGGCCTGAGACGGCAAACCTTCCAAAATGTCAGACGCTTCGTACATCTCTTAATGCAGAACCGTCTGAAGTTTTTCCAACTCCTTAAAGCCGAGCACGCAGCGCCCGTTCTCACGGATGGCTACGCGCCGGGCAATTCGTTCGGAGTCACTGCGGAAACAAAGGTCGGCATCCGTTTGAATGTGGGAGAATAGCGCATCAAATAGTTCAGCTTTCCGATCGGTAAGTGAATAATAAATCCAGCGGCCTTCCTTTCGAGTTGTAACCATGCCCGTTTGTCGCAGAACCTGAAGATGAGTTGAGAGAGTTGACTGGCTGATTTCCAAGGCGTCTACCAACTCGCATACGCACAACTCACCCCGACGAAGGGCGGCGATGATACGGACGCGTGTGGGGTCGACTATGGCTTGCCCGAGGGATATAAGCTCCCGCATAGGCTGTATTATATCGGTGTGTGCCGATATAACAAGCTCAGATTTTTCGCGTGTAGAACCCTCTTTCAACTTTAATGAAGCAATTGCGCCCCCGTTTTGACCATCCCTGGCTGAATCGCACTGTGCTCGGAATAGCGATGGCCTCGCTTTTCAGTGACTGGAGCCATGAAATTGCAACTGCCGTGTTACCCGCTTTTCTCGGCTCCTTGGGCGCCGGAGCTGCGTGGTTGGGCATCATCGAGGGAATCTCCGACGGTCTGTCCAGTTTTGCCAAACTCGGCAGCGGCTTCTACGCCGATAGTCTGCCTCGTCGTAAGCCCATCGCCTTTGCCGGATATCTTGTCACAACGGTTGCAACCGCATCCTTTGGTTTAGCGACAGCGGCATGGCACGTTCTTATCGCTCGCGCCGCAGCATGGCTAGGCCGAGGAGTTCGCACGCCTGTGCGTAAGGCGCTCTTGGCTGCAGCGGTGGACAGCTCGGTGTATGGACGCGCCTTCGGCTTTGAACGGGCAATGGATACCCTTGGCGCCATTGTCGGCCCGCTCACAGCACTTTGGCTTCTGGCTGTGCTGCCGAGAAACTATCGTGCGGTTTTTGGGGTAACGCTCCTCCCAGGGTTGGTGGCGGCAGGGTTGATCGCTTTCGTTGTACAAGAAGAGCCGCGGGCGCCAGTACCACATGCATCCTTTAGCGAACGGCTACGCTTGCTTCCGGCGGCCTATCGACGCTTTCTGATGGCGGTCGGAATTTTCGGTATGGGCGCATTTGCCCACACGTTGCTTATTCTTTTGGCGACGCAACGATTGACACCGAGTCTGGGCGCAGCGGCTGCGGCGAGTGCCGCTGTAGCGCTTTATGTTCTGCACAACGTCTTCTACGCGTGCTTCTCCTATCTGGGAGGCGTGCTCGGAGACTATTTTCCAAAAAATTTACTGCTAAGTGGCGGGTACGCGCTGGCGGGATTGATGGCCCTTGGCATTGTGTTTTTGCCAGCAGGCATTGGATCACTGACGCTCGTCTTTGTGCTCGGCGGAGTTCAGGTAGCTATTGAGGAAACGCTTGAGGACTCATTTTGTGCCGAGCTGGCTGATCCTGCGCAGCATGGGATGGCCTTTGGCGTATTGGCGACGGTCAACGGTATAGGAGATTTTTTATCCAGCGCCGTTGTCGGACTACTATGGTCGGCCCTCGGTCCAACCGTCGCTTTCGGGTACAGCGCGCTCCTGTCTATCATAGGTGCGTTACTCGCGGCGAGGATACACCCGCCGAAGTGTTCTTCATAACATTAACCCCGGTTTCTGCTAAACTACCGACGAGCCAGAGGCGCGTGCCGCACGATCGAACGAATTAGTACACCTACGATGAAAGTCTATAACCTCATTATCCTCCTTGTATTTGGCCAGTTAAGTTTTCCCAGGGCGATTTTGCCATTCCGATGTTTATCCATACCACAGACCCGCCTGGTATAGAGACCATGAAGCGGTTGAAAAGCAAAATCACATATGATGCTGAGAATACCGAGCGCGGTGCGCAATTGCGGATCACCACTCACGATCCCGAGGCTCTTGCCGCTATCCACAGCTTTCTCAGCTTCCAGATTCGCGATCATCGGACCGGAGACCGCCTCGAAGTTCAAAAGTAGGACGATGATACCTGGAATGTGTCCTGCGCAGGCGATAGCGCACACTGATCGGATAGGGTTTGCACCCTTTACCCTGACCGGACATCATGTTCCGGTGCGTCCTCGTTCCTGCGGCCTCTCCTCACATCATGTCCGGTCCCCCTAGGAGCGAGCATTCCCAAAGCGGAATCCTCGCTGGCTACTAAGCTCCGCACCCTTCGACCGCCACCCTCACACCGCCGAAAGGCGGCAACCAACACGGCGAGACGCCTCGCCTTTGCCCCCAAGGCAGATTACCCCTTTTTGTCACTAGCCTCGGGAGTCTACGCGACCGCAAAGCCGGCCCGCTCGCCCCTCGGGAAGAACCACGGCGCGCGATCCCATCAAGAGAACGCGAATCCGGCATAAACCGCCTACGCCCCACCTTCGGCGGGTCCCCTCGATTTATTCCGTTTCGCCGCTTCCAGCGCTCTTGACCGTATCGCTTGATGCGCCGTGGTCGCGGGCTACAGCACAGGCCCGCTCGGGAAAAAAATATGCAACAGCAATTTTTCCCCTACGCGGGTCTACCAAATTTATGAACACTCCTAACTTTCAATTGCTCAAAGAAAACCTCGACGGGCTTTCGCGCGAAAAGCTCGAAACCATTGGCTTCGCGCCATTAGGCGTACGGGCGATCGCTATAGCGCGCAAGCTGTTTCCTTAGCGCCCGAAAGGATACACGACCGCATTCCAAGCACTCAAGCGCTACGCTGCGAACAAATCAGTCGCAATGGCCTGCCGTTCTCGCGGCGAGATACAGGCAGCTCTCAGGTATGAAGAGATCTGTGATCAGATTTATAAGCGGTTACCAGACTACGCACGCTTCTTTTAACAACTCTGCCCCTTACAAAACAAAACCAAAATCAGGAGGTAAGATTGTGAGTGCCTACATCAAAGAACTGCAAGCGAAATTAAAACCGCTTCCTAAGAACTGGAAGCATCTCAACAAGATGGAGCTTGCCATCGCACGACTGCCCGAAGAATGGCGATCGTCCTTCGACGTGGCGCTACCCCAACCATGGCTGGACCAGCAAGCGGCCGGCGACGACGAGGTGTATGGCAAAATCCTGAGCCGGACCGTTTGGTTTTACCCTCCAAAGTGTATCGGCGGATTCGCGCTGAATCTGGTCGAAGGGAGAATCTGGATATGAGACTGCCCGAACCGCTAGAATTGGCACACACGAGCGCGGCCTGGCCGCGCTTTGATCCGCTACGCGCCTTGTCGCTATTGCAGCCCATGATTCAGTTTGGTATGGCCT
>DASXLU010000219.1:0-2810 GCA_036496065.1 Candidatus Acidiferrum sp. | reverse complement strand
AAAGCTCGCACTCGCGGCCGCAGTGATTCATGGCCCTAAGGTTCTATTTCTGGATGAGCCCTTTGAAGGCGTGGACGCGATTGCGGCAGGCACGCTGAAATCCATGCTGCAAGGCATGATTGCGCGCGGAGCCACGATTTTTCTCACCTCCCACGTGCTCGAAATCGTGGAGCGCTTGTGCAGCCACGTCGCCATCATTCACCAGGGACGGCTAGTGGCGCAGGGATCGCTCGAGGAATTGCGCGCGGGAGTCGAGGCCCAAACACCAGCCGCATCCGGTAATGGCGCTCAACCCTCCGGCGAGAAGCTAACCCTGGAACAACTCTTCCTCCGCATCGTCGGCGGAACGCACCGCACCGAGGAGCTTTCGTGGCTGGGATAATCGGCCGGGAAGATTCTCAGGAAGAACTGGCTACGCGTCGCTGGCCTCGTCGGCGATAGATGCGCCCCGCGCGCAGTCGCCTAAGAGCCGGGAACAACTTGTTGTGATGGGGTACGAGCGACATGGTTTGCAGCGAATATTCGAAGTGCGTGCCGCACTCACAGCAGACTTTGTAGGTGTGGCCGTCGAGGGTGAAGACGCGGCTTAGCTTCCGATGGCGACAGCCGAAAGCAAAATCCAGCACGTTAGCGAACGGATGCGTAACGGTATCCCATAGCGGAATTCCTTCGGGCGCCATCTTCACTCTACCTCCAGAACTACTCTTAAGTTTCTTCGGCAAATTAAGGCGTCACCGTGAGCGACGCTACCCCTGGTCGTGACTTAAATCACGTTAGGGAGGGGCGCGATCGTAAGACCGCTGCCGTAAACGAAATGTCTTCCCGGAAACGACGCGGTTTCAGTGTCTTAGGCTTGACGCGGGTCCAACCCACAGGTATGCGAGAATTGGGGCCACACCAAATGACGCGTCCAGAGGTTCCAACTCAGCTCACTGCGATTGCCGACCTGCGCTGGCGCATGTTCCTCAATGGTCTGCGCAGCAAGCGTGGCAAAATAGAATTGGCTTCGCGCATTTTGATCAGCCTCGTCTTCGTTCTCGGCGGGTTCGGCGGCTCCATCGCGGCCACCGGGTTTGCCTGGTATTTTGTCTCGCAAAACAATGCCGAATACCTCGCAATCCTTTTGTGGCCAATCTTTTTCTTTTGGCAATTCTTTCCCGTGATGTCCACCGCCTTCACCAACAACCCTGACTCGTCGGAGTTGCTGCGCTTCCCTCTTAGCTACCGTTCGTATTTTCTGGTCCGTCTGGCCTACGGTTTTTTTGATCCCGCCAGCGCGCTCGGTACCGTGGGCCTGCTTGGAATTTTGCTCGGGGTCAGCATCGCGCGCCCGTTACTGTTCCCTTGGGCTCTGGTGGTCCTGTTGACCTTCGCGCTCTTCAACCTCGTCCTGATGCAAACCGTCTTTGCGTGGCTCGAACGTTGGCTGGCGCAGCGTCGCACCCGCGAAATCATGGGCGTTCTCTTCATCCTCGCGATGCTCAGCTTTCAATTAATCGGCCCGATGATGGGACGTCTCGGCAGAGCGCCGCACCCCGAGATCGGCCGCGCCGTCGAGATCGGAACCCAAGTCCAAGCTCTACTGCCCCCGGGCCTTGCCGCCAATGCGATCGCACAAATGTCCCATGCCAATGGGTTGGTCGGTTTCGCTTTCCTGATTCTGCTTGGAGCACTGACCCTGGCGATCGCCAGCCTGCTTCACCTACGCCTGCGGGCGCAGTTTCGGGGTGAGAATCTCAGCGAAGCGGCAGTCCGCTCCACCGTCGCACCCGTACAAGAACTGCAACTGGGATGGAATCTGCCGGGGTTTTCGCAGTCGGTCGCCGCGGTATTTGAAAAGGAAATGCGTTATCTGGCGCGCAGTGGACCCATGCTGCTGACCTTGATCATGCCGATTTTCATGTTGCTGATCTTTCGCCTGGGACCGATGAATTCCCTGCGGCACTCCAGTTCCCTGAGCCGCACGCCTGACATGGCTTTCCCCGGCGCGGCTGCCTACGCGATCCTCGTTCTCACCAACCTCGTCTTCAATAGTTTCGGTGGCGATGGCGGAGGCATTCAATTTTTCTATGCCTCTCCGGTCACGTTCCGTCAGATTGTGTTGGCGAAAAACCTCACCCATGCCAGCATCCTCATCGCCAACACTGCGTTTGCCTGGATCGCAGTAGCTTACCTTTACGGCGCACCGCACCTTGCTGTTTCGGTTGCGACGCTGGCGGGACTTCTGTTTGCGACACCGTTGAATTTCACTGTCGGCAACCTGCTCTCCATCTCAGCCCCCAAGAGGCGCGATTTTTCAACCTTCGGCCGCCAGACGGCTTCGCAGACCACGGTTCTGGTCAGCTTCGGGGTGCAGATCGTGACCGTAGGTTTGGGGGTTGCGGTCTTCGCGATCGCGCAGCTCTACAAGAACCTGTGGATCGCCACTCTCTTGTTCCTCGCGCTCGCGGCCATCTCCATCCCGCTGTACATATTTGTTCTGCGGCGCGTGGACGGCATTGCGCTACAGCGTCGGGAAACTCTGGTAGCCGAACTGTGCCGCGCTTGAACGATATAGCGACTGGAGTGTTTACTCTTTTTCCGGTCGCGCCAGAAACCGGTATCCTACCCCGCGCACGGTAAGCAAATGTCGCGGATTCGCCGGATCATCTTCGATATAGCGCCGCAACCGGACCACGAAGTTGTCGATGGCGCGGGTGTCTGTGTCCTCGTGCAGTCCCCACACTTCTTCCAGAATCTGTTTGCGGGAGACAATGCGCCCATCGTTGCGCACCAGGTGCCGCAAAAGTTCCGACTCCATCAGCGTCAGT
>DASXLU010000218.1:0-23445 GCA_036496065.1 Candidatus Acidiferrum sp. | reverse complement strand
GCCTTCCTTGATCAAGCTGTCCTTTGTGTCTTCAAAGAAAGAATAATTGTAAATCGTGCTAGTTGTGGCGCTGCAGTGCTGCGCCCCTACAGGACGGAGGGTCGCGGCGGACAGCGGTTACATGGCGATGGGGTCGTTGGCGTGGCGAGTTACGTACCAGCAGGGGTTTTGATTGGAGTGGGGGAACAGCGAGCGGGAGCAGGTGACGTCCTCTTCCGGTTTGTTGGCGTCCATTTCGTAGTCGACTTTGCCGTTCTTCTGAGGGATGGCGAGCATACGCGAGCGGTGAACGGTAGCAGTAGCGTGACCGGCCTTGGGGTAAAGGAGGCGGATGTGGAACCAGAAAAAGTCCGCGGTATAGATCAGAAAAAAAAGAGAGACTAATGCGATGAGAATGCTGCGAACCAGCGTCTTCCCGGGACGAGTGGGGCGTTGTTGGGCGGTTGGCATAAAGGTGAGGAGCGCGGAGAGACTGTACAGGAAATGAAGAGCGCAAGCCAGAGAAGGATTGTGCTGAAAAAGAGCATGGATGAGTGATAAGGCGCAGGAAAGGGTAAGAATACGCAAAGCGCTTAGACTGAGTAAAAACCTTACAGCGGCAGAAGTCGATGAATGAACATGAGTTACACTGCGCAGGGGAAATCGGGAACGGGCAGCGGAATGCACGCCATATTGCGGACCGTTTGGCGTGGGGGTGTGGCTTCAAGCACAAGCTGGGTCCTGCTCAACTTCCAATTGGCCCCCGCGCCAAATCCCATTTCGCGTGCGACTGTAGTTGTAGAGACATCGCAGTGGTAGATTGAGTGACCAGCCTATAATCTCTCGTTTCCCCAGCAGCTCTACGGAAGCCGCAACGGGAGGACATCTTGAGAATTTTAATCGCGATCGATGGATCAGGCTCTTCAGGAGCGGTGATACAGGAGGCTGCGGCGCGTCCATGGCCGGAAGGGTCGACGTTCGCGCTGATGACCGCGCTGGATCCATTCTTTTTCACCAAGGCGCCATTGCTGTTGGAGGAAGCGAAGAAGAGCACGACAGAAGTGCTGGAGCAGGCGGCGAAACCGTTGCGGGACGCGGGATGGAGTGTTGAGACGAACATGATTCTGGAGAATCCGCGGCACGGGATTCCGAAGTCGGCGGAGGATTGGAAAGCGGACCTGATTATGGTGGGGTCGCACGGCAAGAGCGCGTTCGCCAGATTGCTGCTGGGAAGCACAGCGCAAGCGGTGCTGCGGCACGCGAAATGTTCGGTGGAGATTGTGCGGTGTTTGGACGGCGAGTTGACGACTGGAGACAAAGGAATGCGGATATTGATTCCGACGGACGGTTCGGAAGACGCGCAGAAAGCGGTGAACGCCGTGGGAGGACTGCGCTGGGCGAAAGAAACAATAGTGAGAGTGATTTCGTGTCCGGAGTTGCCGATGCTGGTTGGGGAGCTTCCATATTACGAGCCGGAACAGCTCAGGGAATTGACGAGGAATAGCGAGGTGCAGGCAGAAGAAAGTGTGAAGGCGGCAGCGGCAATGTTTGAGAAAGCGGGAATGAAGGTAGAAACGGAAGTAACGGAGCCGAAGGATGCGCCAGCAAGAGCGATCCTAGAATCGGCGGATTCATGGAAAGCGGATGTGATTGTAATGGGCTCGCACGGACGGCGGGGCCTGGACCGTATCGTGCTGGGGAGCGTTTCAGAGAGCGTAGCGTTGCACGCGCACTGCTCGGTGGAAGTGGTGCGGTAAAGGCGCGACGCGGGAAACACAGGCAGTTGGGCTAGTTGTTTGTCGGATTGAACGGAAGGAGAAATCCCATGAAAGTAACGGACGTAATGATGGGGACACCGTATTCGTGTGCGCGGAAAGACAATCTGGGCACGGCGGCGGAATTGATGTGGAAAGGCAACTGCGGATTTCTGCCGGTGCTGGACGAGAATGGAACGGTTTGCGGAGTTGTGACCGACCGGGACATTTGTATCGCGCTGTGCACGCGAAACGTGCGGGCCAGCGAATTGCGGGTGGAGGCGGTGGAGAACGAACAAGTATTCGTGTGCCACGCGGACGATGATATTCACGTGGCGCTGCAAGTGATGCGCGAAGGACATGTGCGGCGGCTGCCGGTTTTGGACGAAAAAGGAAAACTCGCGGGAGTGATTTCTGTTGACGACATCGTGACGCATGCGGAACCGAGCCGGATGGGAAAGCAACCGGAGCTTTCGGCGGACGAAACGGTGCGGACGTATAGGAGGATTTTGCAGCGGAACTTGCCGACGGCGAAGAAGGCAGTGGCGTAGGCGATTAGGAACCGACCATCCACATTATCGGCGGGGGCAAGACGCAGTGGGTGAGGTCTTTCGCTGCGTTTAGGATGAGAGCAAAATCGTTAGAGGGTTAGCGCGAAGCTTGAATTCGTGGCGAAAGGGGCGCAACAATGCTGCGCCCCTACGGGATATCTGGGTATGAACGTTGCGCGCTACAAGGCGACTTCTTTGTGGGTTTCTGGCGCTGAGACTTGGGTGAAGGCGCAATCTACGATCTGATTGATGGCGTAGATCGATTCCCTTTCGCAAGAGCGGCAGCGCAACACGAATACGCGCGAAACAAGATGGAAATGAGTGTCGCCTGGATCGTGCTGGCCGTGAACCTCGTTCTCTTTCTGGCTGACGATGCGGGGGATGCGCACAGGCTTGCCGCAATGGCGGCAGAGTACACCGCGGAAATGCTGGCTGATCGGTTCTGCTGACATTAGGAAAAAACTCCTTCGACGGGTAACTAGCTTCGCGGCTTGTGGAGAATACAGAATGGCCGGGGAGTTGTCCACCCGAAGATAGGATGCGGGAGAAGAAAAAAAAGTGACGTGGGTCACCCGCTTCTGGCCAAGCCTAAATCGTTTTAATTCTGCAGGATAGGACACGAGCGAGAACTTTAGAAGCGGAGGGTAGTTTGCGCTTTGGCAAGGAAAGACTGTGCAAAACCTTTGAAAATTAAGTGGTCGAATGTGACTGATAGATGAATGATTTGCAGTCGTTCTGCCGACGCGAAGCGAATCGTGATCGCTTGCGGCGCTACGCGCGTAGGAGAGCGGGGCTGTGGTAAACTTTAAGCAGCTCGTTTTTCGGTGGGGCCGTGGCGCAGTTGGGAGCGCGCCTCGATGGCATCGAGGAGGTCGTGGGTTCGAATCCCATCGGCTCCACCAATGTTCGAATTAATTCCTGCCAATTTTTTTCTACAGCTCAAATCGCATTTATTTCGAATGCTTGAGACGCTGTCCTGTATTTATACGGGATAATGCGGGTTGCATTCGAGCGTTTCGGCTGTTACAAAATTCGTCTAGCCCAGTGACTCCAAGTAATTGTTTCTAGACGTACAGAGATGGCGTGATACGCCGCTCCGTACGCCAGGTCACATTCCATCCTTCGAGGAGAATTGCATGATTCGGTCGTTAAAGGGAGTTTCTGTCGTTACGGAGCTGTTTCTGCTCGCAGTGTGCTTCGTCGCTGCGCCGGCAAGCGCCAAAGCGCAGGGAGGCCAGCAGCATCCAGCGTATCTGCACGCGTTAGCGGACCTTCGTTCCGCCAGGGCTCATTTGAGCCGACCCGACAATGGCGATCTGGGCAAAGACGAAAAGGACGCCATCCACGAAATCAACGAGGCCATCAACGAAATCAGAAATGCCTCCATTGATGATCACAAAAACGAGAATCAACATGAACCAATCGACACAAACCTGGACTGGCCCGGACGTCTGCACCAGGCAGTGACACTGCTGGATAAGGCGCATGCTGATGTGGCCAGGGATGAGGACAACCAGTTCGCGGAGGGATTACAGCAGCGGGCGCTAAAGCACATAGATAAGGCCAAGCGCGAAGTGTATGAGGCTATCCGACTTACGGGGTCACACTGAGAGGTGAGTTGTTGAGTTAGATTAGGCGAAGCACGGCAAACCCAGCCCGGTCTCAACTCAGTATGGGCGGCGATTGGTAGAGTCGCTGACGATGATTTTGGCGGGGAGTTTGAGGAGTGCGTCCGCGGGCAATGACAGGCGAGCTGAATTAATTCAGAGCTAGGACAGCGGCATCCTAGTGTCGAGGGTAACCTTTTCGGTGGGGGCTGCTGCTGTTTCGCTAACCGGCTTGGGGCGAATACCAAACATCTGGCGCACCACACTGCGATAGCGGTCGGGTCGTGAAAGATATCGTCCGATAACGCCGAGACAGCGGATGCGGTCAACGAAGTTCAACGGGAAAGTGAGCGCTGCGGCGGTATAACCGTTCAAGCAAGGCACCTGGCTCGGAAGCTTCCAAACCCACTTTGAGCCGTGACTCCAACCCTCACGATTATTGTTGTTCAAGTTGGTGGAATTACCGTAGTGCGCGCGCCGATAGAATTGCACTTCGGGCACTTCGATGAACCGTCCGAGCAAGCTGAGCTCAGCGAGCATTACTTTGTCAGAGCCGTAGTAGGGACGCTTGGGGTAGGTCCTAAGCATAGCTTCGCGACGAATCAGCGCGAATATTTCGAAACACCAGAAGGTATGGAGCAGGATATCCTGAAAACGCCTGTGCGGAAGGGCATGATCTAATGCCCTGGCGCCATCAACCGGTTGAACACGAACAGGAATTCCCTCGTCAAAGACAACTCCGCGGAGAAGCGCTTCGTGGGGAACTACTTCGCCCTTGCTGTTGATCATGTCACTCTTGGTGTGAGCCAAGACGGCCGTGGGGTTCTGATCGAGCGCTGCGACGGTAAGCTCCAAGTAGCGCGGTCCGCAAACATCGTCGCAAGCGATCCACTTAAAATACTCGCCATGTGAATAGTCGAAAACACGGTTGAAGTTGGCCTTTGCGCCAAGGTTGGTCGGTTGGCGAAAGTAGCGGACGCGGCTGTCTTTGCTGGCAAAATGCTCGCAAATTTTCCGAGTGCTATCTGTGGAAGCGTTGTCAGAGATAATCAGCTCAAAATCGGTGAATGTTTGATTTAGAGTGCTCTGAATCGCGTCACCGACAAAGCGCTCACCGTTGTATACGGGGAGACCAAGGCTCACTTTGGGCGGTTTATTGGTTGTCACACATGCTCCAGCGCGTAGCTATCTCATGACTTAGAACAGTCGCGAAATAATTGTTAGATATTAACTCACTGTTACAGCCATGTCGAGCGCAAAACAGGTCATTCACATCAATAACCCGAATGCTCGGCGGCCCATTCCAACGAAGAAGGTTTGTGCGGACCAGGCTTAGAAACGCAGTAATAGTGCGCCGATAGACACACCTGGACCTATGACAGTAACTCGCCACAGAAGATTAAGGTTTGTGAATTCTTTCAGGACTGCATTTACAATTCGTGTGCTAATCTTGCTTTGTTTATGCCGATTCCAGCCGTCCGCGAGAAGAGCCTCTCACCTAGGTAGTATCAGTTCAAGAGGGGCAGCTACTATTCACACCTTGCGAGCATTTTATTTTTGGAGAGAGTTTTGCACACAGAGACGATCAGTACGCTAAGTAAGTTGCTACTTAACATTTCGTACGGCGTACTGATGCTAGTCACACCTGCAGCTGCGCAAACCGCTCGCCCAACAACGGCAGCGAAGTCCGATGCGGTGGTTCGGTATCCGGAAGATTCGGGTGTGGTCAATGTGCGAACCCAATATGGAGCCATGGGAGACGGAAACACCGATGATACTGCCGCGATTCTCAAGGCCATTGGTGACAATCGCGGAATCTTCCAACGTATCCTTTTCTTCCCTGCTGGAACCTATCTTGTTTCCGACACCCTTTACGGAAAAGCACAGGACGGAAACTGGAAGGCGCGATTAACTCTACAAGGCGAAAATAAAGGCACGACCGTTATCAAACTGAAAGACAATTTACCGGCGTTTCAGGATCCATTGGCGCCGAAGGCAGTGATTCAGACTGGGTCGATTAATCCGTTCAACAAACAGACTGGAGCAGGAAACAACGGCTTTCGAAACTATATCTTCGATCTCACCATCGACACGGGGAAAGGCAATCCTGGCGCTGTCGGAATCGATTACCTAGCGAACAACGTTTGTGGCATGGAGAACGTTACGATTCGATCCGGAGATCCGCAAGGGATCGGCGTTGCAGGCCTGTGGATGAAACGGACGTACGTGGGTCCATGCTTGTATAAACGGGTTGAAGTGACTGGATTTGATTTCGGGATCCTGACGTCGGCCACAGAGTACAGCCATACTTTCGAACATTTGAGGCTCTCACGACAGCGCGTGGCGGGCATCGGCAATACTGGAAACGTTTTGTCCATACGTGATCTGGAGTCGGAGAATAGCGTGCCGGCAATTTTGAATAGCGATCCCAACGGGTTCGTGACGCTGATTGACTCGAAGCTTGAGGGCCCCACGGCGGGATCGTCGGCCATTTTGAACTCCGGAGCCTTGGTGCTGCGCAACGTCTTAGTGAGTGGCTATGCGGCGAGTGTGCTTTCGAAAAATGGTCCGGAAGCGCGCGGTAACGTAATCGAGTACCTTTCGCCTTCGAGCATTCCGTCTAATCCTGCAATCGCGAGCATGCGGCCAAATGGTTCAAGCAGCATGACACTGAACCTACCAGTGGAAGAGACACCGGAAGTTGCTTCGCCCGACTTATCGAGGTGGGTGAGCGTTGTGGCGAAGGGCGCGGTTGCCGACGGAAAAACCGATAGTACAAAGGCGATTCAGAGCGCGCTCGACTCTGGCGCGGAAGTAGTCTACCTGCCCGCTGGTAATTACCGAGTCACGGATACGCTACACGTCAAGGGTGGACTGCGAAAGCTGTTAGGACTAGGAGCGGTACTTTTGCCGGATGGTGCACAATTTGCGAACCCTGGAGCGCCGACTTCGTTTCTGCGCTTTGAATCTGCGAATTCCGATCTGTGTATTGAGGGCGTACAATTCGGCTGGTGGGATCGCAAGAATTATCCAGGCACCGTGTGGTTAGAAGATGTATCGCCGCGTGCACTGGTGCTACGGCACGTCGACTTTCAAGGAGTTGCGAGCACAGTTTACAAAGCGGGCGCTGCGCGACTTGGTTCTTTGTTCATTGAAGACGTTGAAGGATTTCGGTGGAAGTTTGATGGCCCACAGCATATATGGGCGAGGCAGTTTGACGTTGAAGGAAACGTGGAAGGCAGCAAGATTTCGAATGACGGTGCATTGCTGTGGATTTTAGGGCTGAAAACGGAAGGGCCGCAAACTGTCCTGGAAACCGATAAAGGCGGTTCGACCGAACTTTTGGGAGGGCTACTATTCCCGGTGAAGCCCGTCGCGGCGGAGGTCCCTGCGTTTGTGGTGAACAAAGGGACGGTGGGCTTGTCATATGCAGTGTCGGCGTACAAGCCGGAGAATAACTACCAAGTTCAATTCAAGATTGGTGGCGGCGCAACGTCTGTAAATAACGCTGACCTGCCAAAACGAGGAAATGGGACCATTGCAACTACTCCAGTGATTAAGACGAATGACTCGCAGTAGGACGCGTTCGAGCCACAAGCACTTATCGCAATTAGTTACTTTGACTCCTTACTTGAGGCTAAGTTCGAACTTCTGCCGAGCTAGGACTCTGGACCGGTCGCCCGGTTCTAAATCTTGGATGCACTTCTCGAAGCCAGCGTACCGTCTCGTCAATACCATCTTGAAGTGACTGACGCGGCGGTCCCAAGATTTCGAACGTCTTTTCCATAGGCGTGACATAAGACTCCGTCATACTCCGAAGCCTGGAAGAGCTAAGAGGAGCGACGCGACGAGTTATTGCCTGTAGACCATCTCCAGCTAAGGCAACCAGGCGCAAAAAAGCATAAGGAACTTCGCGGACAGGATGTCCGGTGATCCCGATCGAGAACCCGTTGACCCACTCAATCAAGCGCAGCGGCGGATCTCCCAGATAGAAGACCTGGTGATTCACGGTTTCTTCAGGCAGATTCAAAATAGTGATGATTTGATCGGCAACGGTCCCCACATAACCATAGCAGCGAATTACGTCAGGTCCTTTGGGATGAACGTAGAGGCCGCGGCGGAGCACGTTCCAGAATTCATCGGCGTATCTTTTGTGCCAAGGTCCCCAGATATTTGTGGGGCGAACGATGGTCCAGCAGGCATCCATCTTGGAGTTACGCAAATGGCGCTCGCTGACGCATTTGCTCTCGCCGTACACGGTGTGCGGGCAAAAATCCTCGTCGTTCTTGGGCAGTCCAAACGGGCCGAAGACGAATTGAGAAGAGGTCAGAACGAAGCGCTCAGCGGTTTCTTGCTGCTTGCATGCTTCAATGACATTCGCTGACCCTTCTGTATTGACGCGATAATCATCGAGGTTCTGGCTAAGCGTATCTGTGCGCGCCGCCAGGTGAATTACAGCGGTGGGAGAGGAATGGTTCATCGCCGTCTGAAGGCCCTGCTTATCGAGAATATTGCCGGGAATCCAGTATTTCGCGTGTGCAGCCATGCAAGGGACCGCAATATCGAAGTTAGTCACTTCATACTGAGCGGCCAGCAGGCGAGAAACTACGGCAGTTCCGATGAAGCCACTTCCACCGGTCACAAAAACTCTGCGATTCTTGTCGTTCATTTCGCTGTACTCACCAATGTAGATTTATGCCTTTCGTCACAGTTAATTCCCTGCACCGCAACTCGATGATCGAGTCCTTGCGACTGCTGGCCAGTCACAAGTGAGAAAACGTCGCCCATTCCCGCGCAGAAACGTTCAACAGTGAAATGAGCAAGGTAGCGTTCGCGACCGCGCTGGCCAAACTCGGCGCGCAGCTGCGGATTACTGACAAGTTGCGCGAGGGCGTTCGCCAAAGGTTCGGCGGCGCGAGGCGGAACAATGAAGCCCGTTTGGCCATGCTCGACGACTTCGGGTATACCTCGCCAATTCGTGGCGACAACTGGCAAGCTGGCGCGCATGGCCTCTACACAGACCAAGCCGAAACTTTCTGCAGCGAAGAAAGACGGGAAACAGAAGATGTCCGCATCCGCGTAGGCCTGGAAAAGTGAATCGCCGTGTAACTCGCCATCGAATACAACTTGGAGGTCTAGGTCCGCGGCCTTAAGCGATGCCAGTGAGCGATTCTGCAGTTCAACACTTTGGAACTTTCCAACCAGGCGGGCTTCGAAATTCATGCTGGAGTCTTTCAGCCGCCGCAAAGCTTCGAGAAGAACCAGCACGCCTTTGTCTTCGCTGAGTATGCCGACGAACAGGATACGGACTGCCGCGGGCCGACGGTCGCGAGAACGAACGATATGCGCGGGCAATTCCGAAATGCCGTTATACACGACGAGGTTCGTCTTTGCATCGAGACTCTGGCCATCTTTTAGGCCCGATGCGGCGGTGGCAATGGTGACGTCGGCGCGACGATAAGCCCAGTCGAAAAGAGGGCGCAATATACTTGGAACGTGCTGGCGAAAGTCACCCAAGCCCGCGGCATGAAAATGAAAAATGGTCCGCGCGAACAACGGCCGAGTCAATCCCAGAAGGACGATGTCTCGCAGGACCGGCACGAGGTGCGGTCCAGCCGGTGGAAAATATAAAACGGGGCGAACGCCGCGAAACCGCAGCGACAAGGCGGTGTACCAAAGGCTGAAAATCACCTGAAAGAGATGAAGAACTTTTCGGGCGCTTGGCTTGCCCATTTCGTCCATACGCGCGGAGAAATTCATCGGCACATAACACATGCTCGTCTGTGGGTACTGATGTCCGAGCAGATAGCCGATCATCTTGGCTTGTCCGCTGGCGAGAGCCGGAGACTGACCAACCACGACGATCGTCCACCTTTTTGAGGAGGTCTGCAATTTCGTGCCTATCTGGCGGCTCCGACAACGTGCAAATGTTGCGGCGTAGTGGACCGATTTTGAATCTGTCGACGGAGAAGCGCGAGCTTCCCTTCGAGCCGTTGCGTGAGATTTTCGATCGTCTGATCGGAACTGAGGTATGGCTCCGTAGCCGCAATTCTGGTCAAAGTTTCAGCAGCTCGATTGCGAAGAGCACGGCTGATTGCGTCATGAACGGGAGGGATGATAATGCGGTTCAGCGTGGGGACTACACCGTCCGAGAGTTTGCGCAAGCGATCGCCCACGGTAATCTTTGTCTCTGTCGTTGCGGCCGCCGCATCGTTTTTGGAAGTTGCTGGTTTATGAATTGGTGATTTATCGGCGAACTGATCAAAGAGATTTCGCCGGAATAATTCTTCCTTGGCAAACTCGCGCAAACGCGAGTAGCGAACTTTGAGCGCTTCTTCAACGGAAGATGGCGACAACGGCTGGGGCTGACATACAAGTCCCAAGGATTCGAACCAGTCGAACCACTTGTTTTCGTTTTTCTTGATGAGCGGCTTCACCGGAATCCACGGCACGCGGAGAGCATCGGCGACGATTGCGCCATGCATCGCTTCCGCCACTACAAGCTTGGAACCGCGGATTTTATCGATGACGTTTTCAATCGTGTCGCACGGATTGATGAAGGAAATATTGGCAAGCCGGCAGACAATTTCCCATTCACCGACATCCAGGCTCTCAAAGTGTGGAATAAAAGCGATTCCGTTCGCCGGCGCGGAAGAGGGCGGTACGAAACGGCGAATCAGAACAGCCGGATCGGTGATCGCTAAATCGGCAGAAATCCCAAGTTTGGCGGCTGTGCGGGGGCCGCGCACGCAGTGAACAGTCCAGTCCGATGTATGAACGTTCGGAGGCCAACCGTAACCACAACCGCTGCCAAAAACGTGTTTATGTCCAGCGGCAGGAATTTTGTGATTGAGAATTGTGCCGATGCCGATCAACAGTTCGGACGAATCTTCGTCGAAGGCGCCAGGCAACAGTTTTTCCCAAAGCCAGGGATTCAAGCTGTCGCCGAAATTATGTTTGGTCGACCAGTAGAGCTTCATTGTATTTGCGGCACTTCGGAATCGAGGTTAGAACGGGCTGGGGCCAGAGGAGCTAGCTCTGGATCGCGCTTGAGCGACGCTTTCGAATCTTTTTCCGGGACGATGTCTTCGAAATCCAGCGTGCCCGTAAGAACGTCTTTGTAGATTTCTTCCATGAATTCGGCGCGAGCAGACCAAGTTGATTTGCGGGCGAAATTCCACACCACCCTGGAAATCTCGTTTCTTTTTTGCCATGGCAATGTGGCGTACGCCTCGATCGCATTCGAAAGGTTTCGCACGGTCTCTTCGGGTTGACCGACAGAAGCTTTGAAGCCAGCACCCGCAGGAACGAAATCGTGCGCACCATGCAGGTCCAAGGTGATGACCGGGAGACCCAGCGCCATAGCCTCGAGTAACTGGCAGCCAAAAGAGTCGCGCAGACTGGTGAACAGGAGCGCATCGTGATCAAGATACGAGCTACGCACTTCGTCCCAGGTTAAGCGACGGCCCTGCCAGCTTACGCGTGTTTCCAAATTTCGATCCGCGATCATCTCCATGACTTCGGCGGGAGGTAATCCATCTCCAACGATAGTGAGTGAGACTGTGGAAGGAACTCGGGTCAGTGCGTCTAATGCCAGTGGCAACGCTTTTCGCGGCAGCATCCTGCCGACCCACAGCAATTTGAAATGAGTGTTCTGCTGCTGGAACTGCCTGGGCGTTGGGGCGAAAAAGGAATCCGGAATTCCGGCGTCGCAGAGAAGAGTGGTTCGCTTGCAACCGAGGCGCTCAACGAGCCGCAAAGTATCCTGATTCGCCGCGATGACGTAGCTCATTTTCCTGAGCGAGTGCCAGTGCAGGAACGAAAAACGCAATGCGCGAGTGAATGCAGTGCGGAGTTGTTCTTTTCCCTTTTGTGCGCCGAAATACGGCAACATAGCGGCCGGCGCGGTCTGGCCCCCACCAACTGGACCGAAAATCACGGGGATTCCGAGGCGCCACAATTGCGATGGGACGTGGACACTGCCGTAGCTGACATGGTGCGCGAGGTCGAAGTCGATGGAGCGAGCCAACTTTCGCGCGACGAAAAGCGCGGCAATTTGCCACAGAACGTAATGCAACGCTTCCGAACGTTTCGCCCATTCAAAGGGAACACGCACATAGTGGAAAGTTAGCCCAGCGGTAGGATTGCTGCGCACGTAATTCTCAATGCCTTCGCGATAACGCTCAGCGGTGAGCACGTGCACATCGATGCCGCGGGCAGCAAGATGAGTCGCCCAGTTCCAGCCGTAACCAGGCTCGGTTCCCGAGTTCGGCGGGCAAGCGTATGCGGAAAGCAGTATCTTCATAATGGCGAGTAACGGTTGTGTTTTCGCGGTAAGTTCGAGCGTTCAGCGGTCGACTGGCAAGGCGTTTTCGGTGCGTATTAAGCGATCGCTGCGTCCCATGAGGCGCATCACGCGTTCGAAAATATCTCGCGGATTCAAGACAGCACCTGTCGCCAAGTGCACAGCAGTGCCGAGGTAGTGCCCGTCCAAATAATTCTGGCCTGCAACGCGCATATGGAGTCTGGCTAAATCTTTTCGATGACGGTTAAGCCTGGAAACAAAACTTCGTGGTTGCGTCGCCAAAAATTGCTGAAAGTCCAACTCCGGAAGGCCTTGCAGACTTCGTTGGTGGGAATCTTTCGTCCACCTGATTTTGTCTTGCATTTCGGCAAACACTCGATAGGTATTGGCATTGGCGTGAAAGCGGTATGCGACCAGCGGTTCACGCAAAACAAGAACGCTACCGAGACGCGCCAGGCGGCATTCCAGATCCCAGTCGTCGCAGGGATAGTAGGGCTGCCGGAATCCTTGAATAGATTTGAGGCTTTCCGTGCGAGCGAACATGGTCGAGCCGAGCAAGCAGCCATCCTTGATTGGATCGTATTCCACAACCTCGCCGGGCTTCGGTGTTAATTTATCCGAATTAGCCCACCAGTGTTTTCCACCAAACTTGGTGTTATAGGAAAAAAGTGCGATGGCAGACGGGTGGCTGGTCATGACTTCAAATTGGCGTTGAAGACGTTGCGGGAAGCTAACGTCATCCTGATCGTTGCGAGCGATAAAGGGCGCACGGGCTTCGTCGATTGCGCGATTGAGAGTGTGGCAGAGCCCACTGTTTTCCTTGCGAATCAACCGTAGGCGGTCGTCTTTAATGGAGCAGACAACATCGGCGGAAGCATCGGTGCTGCCATCGTCGACAACAAGCAATTCAAAATTCGTGAAGCTCTGACCGAGCAGCGAATTGAGCGTTTCGTGCAAGTATTCTTCGCCGTTGTATACCGGCACGATGACGGTAATCTGGGGAGAATTCATCGTGTTCCACACTGCGCCGAAATCATCAACGCCGCAATTAGAGGATTGTGAAATTTTGTTAAGAGGGTCATCCCTCCACCAGTTCGACTTTTTCCGGGACCCGCGGCATAAACTTCGTCCAGTAACTCCCGATTTCTTTAACGCCAAACAAATGGGAGAGAAGCAACATCAAAGGAAACCCGACCGCAGTGACTAGAAGTAGGACGGAAAGTGCACCGGTGAACGTATGCCAATTAATCCGCAACTCCAACCAGTACACCAATGATCTACAGATGACAGCCCCGGCCGTTGAGGCCCCAGCAACTCTGACGAAACAGGACAAGATGCCGGGCCACTCCTTACTTTTGGATCGGCGCATAAGGGTGGCAAAGAGTACGGCAACAAGAATGATGGCAATGACCGAACTTGCCACAGCTAAGCCGAGATACTGCCATCTACGCGCGCAATACCAGTAGACGGGAAGACTCAGAAAGGTAAAGAGCGTTCCGACCCAGGCTGGCGTTAAGGTGTCGTGAGTGGCGTTAAAGCCGCGTGAAACAAGATGGATAGTTCCGCGCGCGAACATACCGGCAGCGAAAGCAGCCAGCGCAAGCGCAGTGGAACGATAGTCCTGATAGCCGAGCCGGGTGTGAGAGAAGACAAAATAAATTAGAGGTTTGCACAGAACGATGGTCAGTGCGGAGACGGGAATCATTATTATGACTAAGCTTTTGAGGCCCGCGCTGATTGTCCGATTTAACTGGTCATGCTTCGCTTCCGCGTATAACTGGGAAAGGTACGGATACGAAGCGGTTCCGACAGCTTGGCCAATAACGGCGACCGGAACATTTATCAGATAACGGCTGTAGGTCAGCCAGGTGATTGATGAGGGGGCGAGATAGGAACCGAACCAGCGAATCACCCACATATCGGTGACATCCATCGACAATGCGAGCATCACCGGAAGAGACATCCAGAAGAATCGACGGAACCCGGGATGGCGAAGATTCAGATTCGGCGTGTATTTGCCGCCCATGGCCCAAACGGCCGCGGCTTGCAGGGCAAAAAATCCAAGAAATACGCCGGCGACCAAGCCCATCGCAAAGCTGGTGATTCCAAAGCGCGAGACAAAGATCCAGGCACAAGAAATCAGTACGAAATTGTAAACGACTGTGGCCAAGCCCGGAATCAAGAAGCGGCGCCTGGCATTTTGCACAGCGGAGAGTAATCCGCCCAGGCAAAGAAATAACTGCGCCGGCAACAAAATGCGCGTCAGCTTGACGACGAGGCCTCGCTCGGCCGCACCAAAACCGGGAGCGATCACGTGAACAAGTTGCGGCGTAAAGATTTCGCCCAGGATGATCAGCACGGTGAGGGCGAGGCCGATGAAGGTCAAGACTGTGGAAAATACGTACCACGCTTCGTCTTCTTTTTCCTCGGCAACATACTTGGCGAAGATCGGAATAAAGATAATCCCGAGGACACCGCCGGCAACAAGGTAGCTGATGAAGTCGGGCAGAGTGAATGCAGCGTAATAGGCATCGGTGACGGAGTTCGAACCGATCTTATGCGCCACGGACCACTCGCGGAAAAAGCCGAGCAATCGTCCGAAGATAGCTGCGCCGACTACAATCCCGGTGGATTGAACAATACGCAAATTGCGATGGGAGTTTTCAGTCAATGGAATCGATCAGGAAAAAAGAAATTGCCGGTGTACCTTTAGCCGAAAGCAGCAAATCACGGCGCGGCGTGAACGACTTCACTATGGAGTAGCGTTGTGCTCTTCTTCAGGAAGCAACTCACTATAAATATCGTGAGAAAAACTATGAAAGGGCTGTTGGGCTGTCCTCCGAAGGGACCTGCGGTAAACATTCCCCAGACAAAGAGATTTGCGTAGATAGCGAATGAGCCCGCAGCGAGAAAACGTACTGTCTTATCCGAGCGATTTTTCATCGCGGCGAAGAGATTTCGGACGATGACCACGTTCATGATGACGATCAACATTAAGCCTAAAATGCCGTTGTTGTAGAGCGGCTCGAGGAGAGAATTGTGAGTTTGTCCCGCTTCTGCGAAGACTCCGGGAACTTCAGCTGAAAGGAATCGAGAAGCCTGGTAGCCGTGGCCCATGATGGGACGAGAAACGATCTCGGGCCAAATTGTTTTCCAGAGGTCGACGCGTCCGGTTAGAGTTGAAGCTTGGCCCGACTGGTTGTAGCGCTGCAGATAACTGCCCAGTGGAGTAAATGCAACGAAAATCGAAAAGATGAAGCAAAGCACCAACAACGCGGCAAGTGCCTGGCGTGCTCCTTTGACGGAGAGAAAAAACACAATCAGAGCCACGACGCTGGCTAAAATACCGGCTTTGCCGCCAGCCAGCGCCATCATCACAACGGAAAATGCCGCGATGGCGAACAACAACGGATTCTTCTTGAAGCGCCAATTCATAAGCACGAGCACCAGTAGCACTCCGCCATAGCCTGACAAGGATGCAATCGACTCCATTCGGCCACTTTTGAAGACGGGGCCCGGTTGGAAAAATGGAGTGGCAAAGCGGCAGACTGCTACTCCCGTAATGCCAATCAGGAGTACCTGAAAGACTCGCACTACATCCTCGCGGCTCGTGATGCAGCTGCCAATGGCGCGGAGCAACAAGACAACCAACATCAACTTGAAAACCCACGCCAAGGAATACTTTGGTGCTACAGATATGGGGACAGAAATTAACGTGACTACGACGAAGAGCGAGAGCCATTTGTACGAGCCGGAAAACATTTCGAACATGTATTGAGGGTGCTTGAGAGTAATCAGGAGCAAAGCTGCGAAGGACAACAGCCACGCCGCCAGTTGTTGATAAGCGCCCGCGCCGAATCCTCCGGCCTCTGCGCTAGAGGTGCTCCCGAGATGAACGAAAACTCCTTCGGATATCAGAAGGAATAGCCAGATGGTCAGAATTACGGCAAAGAAAACGCGATCGGATCGGAATCCGTTTGCCTGGGAAATTCCCAGTGTCGCTGCCACGGCTACAGCAAAACCCGCCGCAACGACAATGAACGTGAGCGCGTCTTCCGACACAAGAGCCGCCGGAATCAACGCCACGAAGACAAGGGTAACAATGGCGACAAGGCCGACGAGCCCGACATTACGCGGACTGAAGAGCCGCCGTGTTTCAACGGATGATTGCATAGTCATTTCGAAAAGTGATCGAGGAGCGCCGCGGCCGGATTACACGCCTGACTGACCGAGCTGATATTTTTCGTAACGCGCTTGTGTAGAACTGACATCGATAGCAGCGAGGTGCCGCATGGGAAGAGATGCCAGCACGGGAATGTCGAGCGTCTTCATGACTTCCGCGGGTGTTCGGAAAGAGACATCCATGTAGTCGATCGCGAATGCGGTACCCATGCCCACAAAGATCGCAAGGAACAAGCCAATGGCGACGACTAGCAACGGAGTAACCATGGGGAGTGCAGGAAACACAGGTGGGACCGCGATGGAAACGTTGGCGATTCGTTTCTTGTCGAGTGCATCTTGAGTCTTTTCCTGTTCCCGCTTCGAGAGATACAGAAGATAGTTAGACTCGTCTGCCTTGACTTCGCGAAGCAAATCCGACTGCTTCACGGCCTTTTGGTCCAGATCGACCATCTGTGACTGCATTCTCTGGATGCTGTTGGTGGCCTCTGCGACCGTGGCGTTTTGTGCAGACAGGTCGGACTGAGTCTGGACAAGACTTTGCCGCAACAGTTCGTAGGTGGGATCGCGATCGGTGGTTACGGTTTGATACTGATTTTTCTGAGCGTCGGCAATGGCCGCTTGCGTTTGCGTAATTTCCTGATCGGCCTCGCGAACCAGCGGATAATCCGCATTGTATTTGGTCAACAGCTGAGTTCGCTTCAATTGCGAAGCCAGCAAACTAGTATTCAGTTGCTGAAGCAGGATGGCAGCTTGAGCGGACACTTCTTGCGTAGAGGACCTAGGTGCAGTTGTGGTTAGCTGTGATTGCAATGTGGTGATCTTCTTCTCGTCGGCTTTCACGGCTTGCTTGGCTTGATTGAGAATTCCTTCGAAAAGAGCCACCTGCTGCGCCATATTTGTCCGGACAACATCCGGAGCAGCGATGCCCGCGCCCACACCAAAATCAGAGAGCTTGGCTTCGGACTGAGCGAGAGCCTGCTTGTACTGTTCGGTTTGGTTCGCGAAGAAATCCATAGAACCATTGGGGCGATGGACGGAAAGATGTTTTTCCAAATATGCGTTGGAGAGGGCCGTCATGACATCGAACGCCAACTTCGGATCGGTTGACCGGTACTTGATGGAAATGTTGTTGGACTTATCGACAGGGATGATGGTCAGTTTCGAGTCGAGATGCTTAATGGCCTTGGCCATGTACTCGGCATCGGTTTTCGGAAAGAGCTTCGCTGTCAGGCCATGTTTTTCCTTATCCGCGAGGCCAGTCGCGACAACGACTTTCTCCAAAACGTCTGGGCTACGCAGAATTTCGATTTCGGAGTTGATTTCCTCGGGAGTGACCGCCTGCGTGGGAAGTGACGACTGGCTGGTCGACTCAGTGGTCACCATGGGGTCGACGCGTTCGCGGTCAACGAGTACTTCAAAGTTGACCTGGTAGTAGTTCGCCAGGAAAAATGCGGCAAGAATGGCACCAAGGAAGACTCCGACAAAGGCCAGTGTGACAGCGCGTTTGCGCCGGAAAACCGGGGTCACCATGTCGCGCAACGAGATCGATTCGTCGCGAGGAACGAAGGTCGTGATGTTAGCCATCTAAAGTTCCTTTCTGCTTCTCAATATTTTTCCGAGGCCCGCCGGACATGTGTTTGTTACAGCGCGTGGTTTTGTCATCCGTGATCAAAACCAGGCAGGCGTTGGACTGGTGTAGATTCCAAAGCTGTAAGGAACATATTTGCGAAAATTGGTGATGAACTTTTCGGGAACGAAAATCATGTCGCCCGGATGCATCATCGCATCCTCGTCGACGTTTTTGCCGTGCAGAATGTCTTTCATTTTAAGTTGCTTCACTTCCATCCAGCCGCTGGAGACGCGGTGATAGAGAAAAACCTGTGTTTTCGCGGTGGCAGCAAATCCACCGGCAATGGCGATGGCTTCGGAGACGGTGATGTCCGAACGCAAGTCATATTGACCGGGCTTGTTCACCTGGCCGGAAACCACAAAGAAGGGCTTCTGAAAATCGGTCAGGTCCACGCTGATGATCGGGTCGTGAAGTATCTTCGCGTAGGCAACTTTCACCGCTTCAACGAGTTCCGGAACCGACAACCCCTGGACGTGAATGGAATTTGCTCCGATCAAACTGATGTAACCGTCGGGCTGCACGGTGACGCTCTGATCGTATTCGGGAGAAAGGGGAAAATGCAGTTCCATCACGTCGTCGGCGCTGATCTTGTAGCGTGGATAGCGCTGGCCGGGAGCGTTCGAATCGACGGAATGAGCGTCAGCATCGGGCGGCGGTCCGTCTGCCTCCGACGGCGGCACACTCATATCTCGTTTTGCCATAGTCGATGCGGAAGGCGGAGACTTAGGAGCCGTTGGAGAAGCACTCGGCGAAGTGGGCTGTTGCTGCTGCCCGAGAAGGATTGCCGGCAGAGAAACAACCAGGATCGCGATGCACAGCGCAACTATCATTTTATGAACCATGTTTATTCACCTCCGTAAGCTGGGCGCAGAACATTTGCGAGGGTAAAGTTACTAGTCGGCAGCGGTTTCGTGATGCACGAGTTCGTAGCGTTTAATGCCACCAAGATGCAAGGCCATGCGAAAAACGAAACCGACGTTGTTGACCAGATATCGTTTCCACAAGCGCGATGGCTCCTGGCACAAGCGGTGAAGCCACTGCAGGCCCGACACTTTTACCCATTGCGGGGCGTCCTTGATGCGGCCGGTGTGAATGTCGAACGCCGCGCCTACGCCGATCATGATTTTGCATTGCAACAAATCCAAATACTCGGCCATGAACTGCTCCTGCTTCGGAGTGCTCAAGCCAATCCAGATGATGTCGGGACGAAGCTCGGACAATTCTTCTTGCAAGTCAGCCTTCTCCACAGGAGAGAGAGCCCGAAATGGCGGAGTGTAAGTGCCTACAATGCGGATGCCGGGAAATCGCTCGCTGAACATCTGCTTCAGCTCCTCCGCGATTCCCGGCTTACCGCCATAGAAAAAGTGCGTGTGACCCGACGCAACAGACCGGCGGCAGAGTTCAGTCATGAGATCAGGCCCGAAAACGCGGCCCATATCGCCATAACCTTCCCATCTGCCAACCCAAACTGTGGGAGTGCCGTCGGGAACGACGAGCATCGCGCGATCGAGAATATTCTTAAATCGCGAATCGCGCTGCGCTTCCATCACGCCGTGCACGCCGGTGACGCAGACGTAGCCTTTTGCGTTGGCATCGATAGCAGACTCAATCAGCTCCGCAGCAACGCGAAGATTAACAGCGTGAACACCAACGCCGAGGACGTTCGCGCGGGCCATGTCAAGCCACCGCTTTATGCATTAGAGATGTGACGCGACCCTCTTCTTTCAACTGAGACTCGATCCACTTGTAAGTGACTTCGAGGCCGGTCTCGAGAGAAATCGACGGCTCCCAACCGAGAACTTGCTTAAGTCGAGTATTGTCGCTATTACGGCCGCGAACGCCTTGCGGCTTGCTCAAGTCGTGCCGCTTGATGAGCCGCTTGTTGGCAATGCTGGAAACGAGATCGACGAGGCCGTTGATGGTGATGAGCCGATCCGTGCCGAGGTTCAACGCATCGTGATGATCGGAAGCCATAAGACGGACCAGGCCTTCCACGCAATCATCGACATACATGAAGGAACGAGTCTGTTCACCGTCACCCCAAATTTCGATTTCGCCGCCGTCTTGCGCCAGTGCAACTTTGCGCGACACGGCTGCAGGCGCCTTTTCCTTGCCACCTTCGTAAGTACCGAGCGGTCCATACACATTGTGGAAGCGCACAGAATAGGTCTGAAGGTGATGATCGTGGCGATAATATTTGCAAAGCTCTTCCGCAAAAAGTTTCTCCCAACCGTAACCCGGCTCGGGTTCGGCGGGGTAAGCATCTTCCTCGATCAGAGGCACGACAGCGGGAGAGAGTTGCTTGCTCTGCGCGTACACGCAAGCGGAGGAAGAGAACAAGAAACGCTTGACCGAATTCTGACGGCTGGCTTCGAGCATGTTGGCGTTGATGAGAATGTTGTTGCGAGAGATGTTCGCCAGCGAACTGGTGATGTAACCGATGCCTCCCATGTCGGCAGCAAGGTTGTAAACCTGATCGATTCCGCCGCGCGTGGCCAGCAGGCAATTTTCGTAAGCGCGCAGATCCACAACGTCAAATTCGTCTGCGTCTGAAGCTTCGTACTGAGGGAGTTTTATGTCGGTGCCACGAACCCAGTGTCCGTCGGCTTTCAGTCTTTTCACCAGATGATGACCGATGAAGCCACCGGCGCCAGTTACCACGATTCGAGCAGTCGTCATGTTTATGATTCTCCGTGTTGAATGGGATAAGTAGTGCAACAGCGCGTTCGAGGAAAAACCGAACAAGGAATTAATTCGAAATTAAGACTATTTATTAAGGGGTATTTTGCTAGATGTAAGCCGGGACATTCGGCTAGGCAGCTCCCGAACCCTTCAGTACCGCGGGGACGGTGCGAGCGAGGATTTGTAGGTCGAGCCACAACGACCACTCATCCATATATTGAAGATCGAGTTGCATCCACTTTTCGAAGGTAATCGAACTGCGACCGTTCACCTGCCAAAGACAAGTGATGCCGGGACGAATGCTGAAGCGGCGACGCTGCCAATCCTCGTTGAATCCTTCGTAGTCGCGAACAGGAAGAGGCCGCGGCCCCACCAGGCTCATGTCACCTTTCAGCACGTTGAATAGCTGAGGAAGCTCATCAATGCTGGTTCTGCGGAGCATACGGCCCAAGGAAGTCATCCGCGGATCATTTTTGATTTTGAAAGTAGGACCGCCGGCTTCGTTCAACGATTCCAACTGGGCAAGCATCTTGTCTGCGTTCGGAATCATCGTGCGGAATTTGTAGATTCGAAACCTGCGCTTGTTGAGGCCGACGCGCTCCTGCGTAAACATTACCGGACCCTCGGACGTGAATTTGATCAGCAGCGCGACCACCAAGAGTAGCGGCGCGAATGCCACCAGAAGTCCAAAGGAAATCACGATATCGAGAGCGCGCTTCACCATGATGGCAAAATTGTCGGTAGAGCCGGAGTGCGCGGTAATGTGCGCGTCGCCGTTGATCTCGTCCGCGTAGGCGCGGGCAATCTTCAAATTGAAAATGTCGGAAGCAAAGCGCATCTTGATGCCGTGCTGCTCGCAAAGAGCGGCGACTTGCGAAGTGTATTCATAGAACGAGCGCACTGGAAGGTACATGGCCACTTCGTCGATAACATTGCGGCGAAGATATTCTGCAAGCCCGTCGAAATTGCAGCACAAGCGGTAACCCGTTTGCAGAAAATGCTGCTGACCATCCCAGTGCTGGTCCACGAATCCCAATACGCGATAGCCGAGTTCCGGATCGCCTTCGATCCTGCGCGCGAATTCAACTGCGCGACCATTCGTGCCAAGTATCAAGACGTGGCGCAAATTGCGTCCGTGCAAGCGAAGCTGGCAGAGCATGTACCGGACCGAAAGCCGGGCAGTGATGACGACCGCGGAACTGGTAAACCAGAAGAAGAGCATGAAGGAAGGAGAGACCATTTTGATCATAAAGAGACGCGCGATGACAAACAACATCAAAGAAGCGAGCGTGGTGGCTTTCGCGGTATCGATGGCCATGGACATTCGGGAAGTAAGACGCTGCGATATGTAGAAACCGCAAAGCGAAAAAACAAAATGCCAGGCAAACAAGACAAACGCAAAAACAACGAAGTTCACCAGCTTGACGCGCACCGTAAGGAATGAACCGAGACTGGCGTGCCAGTGAGAAACCAGCAAAATGGTCGACAATCCGAACGAAAAGACCATCAGGCCCAGATACAGGAATGTAAGTGCTCTTAGTAGAAATCGACGCTTGAGATTATTCAAAGGGGCATCAGCTCCGTCTCGGCTGGGTGGGCGTTATTAGATTTTTGATCGTCGCCGTAGCTGGGACAGAGGACAACGTTTTCGTGACTGCGTGAAGGTCAGGCAACAAATTGAGTAAGAACCGGAACAACCGGAACAAGACAAGGCTCCGCCATTCTGAGTCACAACCCGTCTTTTCCTTTTTGGAAGTTACTCAGGCAGGGAGGGTCTGCCCGTACTGCGCTTACAACCGGTTATATATAGACGCCGGTATCGGATAGGTGCGCTTGTTCAGAACCGCACCCAAAATGTTGATCTGCGCTGCACGCAAATTTTCAGTGACTCGCGCCGCGGTCTCACGGCGAGTGACATTAGCTTCAAGAATCAGCACCAAGCCATCCGACATTTGGCCAATGCTGACTGCATCCGCATAGATGTTCAGCGGCGGGCAATCGATCAGCACGTAATCGAAGGCTTTGCGAAGCTCCACAATTCTCCGCTTCATCATGTCGGAGTTCAAAAGAGTTTGTGATTCGCTGGCGCGCGAGCCGCAGGAAAGTAGCCAGAGATTGTCGGGTCCCACAACTTTAGCGAATTCGCGAATGGCTCCTTGCTTGAGCAGCGAGTCGGTCAAGCCATAATGATTGCCGACTCCATAGAGTTCGGGCAGAATTGGCGAACGAAGATTGCTATCGACCACGCAGACAGTGCCGAGCCTCTGCACCGCAAGAATGTGGGCCGTTTGTGCGCAAATGGCGCTGCAGCCATTACCGGAATCAATTCCGGCGAAAACCACGACGCGAGGAGCTGCTTCGCGACGTAGCAGAAAGACATTCTGCACGAGCTTGTAGGATTCTTCTCCGGCGATCCTGTCCTCAAGCTTCGTGCCCAGCCGGTATCCGCCCTTGTTCTTCTTAATTCTGCCGACCGATAGCGAGTCGGGCCTGCCATAGGCCACACTGGGTGAATCAACGTCGATCTCTGCCTGTTGTAGTAGCTCAAAATTCTTACTCATTGTTGTCGACTCCTCCGAGCGGGACTTGCCTCTCTAATTTTCTTGAGCCTGGTTGATAAAAGTAAGTCCTGCTATTGCAACCGTCGATTTCGAATTTATCCAGTAAGAGCTGCGATTTCGCACTCTCATCTTATTGGAGACAGCGGGAAATGTGTCTCCGGAAATGTCGGGATTAAGCCATCACAAAATTCGAT
>DASXLU010000217.1:0-6454 GCA_036496065.1 Candidatus Acidiferrum sp. | reverse complement strand
GAAAGCGTCCTGCGTATGGCCAAGCTCGATAAGTTGCAGGCGGCTAAAGCAAACCTCGTTTCCATCGACGGACAGGGCGCCATGCTGGCTGGTGCCGACTTTCACAACGCCGATTTGTCCTACGCGAATCTGGAAGGCGCAACACTTTCTACCGCCAACTTCACGCGCGCTACGCTGTATTCCGTGAATATGCGGAATGCCAACCTGCTGCGAGCCGAACTGTCGCATGCCGATTTGCGTGACACGAAACTCGAAGGCGCCATGATGTCGCTGGCAGCGCTGGAAGAAACGGACCTGTCCGCGGCAAAGATGATGGGCGTCAATCTCACCGCTGCGCAAATTAAGGGAACAATTTTGCTCGAAGCAGATCTCTCGCACGCGGATATGCGCGGGGCCATAATGACCGGCGCAATTTTGCGGCAGGCTAAACTCGACGGCGCGAACCTGGCCGGAGCCGACCTGCGCGGAGCGCTTGGACTCGAAGGCTGGCAAGTCTGCACCACGCAAAATTGGCGCAGCGCCGAACTCGATCCCGACGTGAAACTAGCCGCCGAACAGTCCTGCGGCACGCCTCAACCAGCAGGCACATTGGCGCAGTAGAAGTCATTTTGTAGCTGAAAATTATTTACAAATCGCGCCGTTGGAATCGATACAGCGCCAGAATCATCGCCACCGCAAGATAAATAATGGCGTAAATGACCATCGCCGTGCTCGGCGCCGACCGCACTCCAAACGGAGACACATCGAGCAGCCGGCCGACCGCGGATTGCATCAGAAACGACGCGCGCCGCCAGATCGCTTCGCTGGGCATAACCACGCTGGACAAAATGCCTACAGTTACGAGGCGCCTCGAATTCGTCACCGAGCCGATTTGTTCGAGCCAGCCGCCGATGAACGCAAAACCGTGCAAGCCAAGAACGATGACTCCATTTGTGATCGTGGAAAACCAAGTTCCGAATAAAAATGTTGTTGTCAAAATCACTAAGCATTCCAGATAAACCAGCAAAGCGCCTTGCAACGGCGCGTGCGGAAGAATTCCGCCGATAAAATATCCCACGGCAACGACGCCACCGAAAGTTATCGTGATAAATGTCGCGATCATTGCGGCGAATCCAAACCACTTGCCGAGAAGAATCTGCCAGCGCGCAATCGGCTTTGTGGCCATCGCGTGAATTGTGGACGACGCGATTTCACCGGAGATCGTGTCCACGCTGGTCAGCACCGTCATGATCACGGCGAGCATATCTACTGCGTAAAAACCGACTTGCAGCATCGTGAGCAGAATTTGAGTGCGCAGAAGCGGCGGAATGTTGTGGCTGGCGAAAAGGTCCTTCACCTGGTAGTGCATGCCCGTGGCGAAAAGCGAGATGAATGCAGCGGCGGCGAGGAGAGCTGTCCACAATATTTTGCGGCGCGCGGATTCCAGAAACGTGACGCGGGTGATAATCCAGATCTGATTCATACGCCGGAATCCTCGCCCATAATTTTGAGGAAAGAATCTTCCAGGGAAAGATGCTGCGGCGTAAATTCGTAGACGTCCACATTGGCGTTGACCAGATAGCGAAGAATTCCAGGAAGGGAATCGGTGGATGCGGTGGAAAGCGAAAGCAATCCGTCGGCAAGATGAATGCTCGATGCGCAGTGCGCAAGGCCGGCGAGCGTTTCTGGTGCGACAGGACCAACGCGAATCAACACGCGGATTTCTCCGGCCGGAGCAGAATGCAGGTCACGCGTGGCGACGACTTCGCCCTGCTTGATGAAAACAACGGTGTCGCAGGTGATTTCGACTTCGCTGAGAAGGTGCGAATTAAGAAAAACGGTGGCGCCACGCGCACGCTGCTGGCGAATGATGTCGCGGACGAGGTGGCGCCCCATGGGATCCAGTCCCGAGGTGGGCTCATCGAGGAAAATAAGATCGGGCTCGTGTATCAAGGCCTGTGCCAAGCCGATGCGCTGTAGCATTCCTTTGGAAAAGCCGCGCAGCCGGCGGTCACGCTGCGACGCCAAGCCAACGAGTTCGAGATATGCGGGAACACGTTCACGAAGTTGCGGCTTGGTGAGCCCGCAGAGGCTGCCGTGCAGGGCCAGCAGTTCGGCAGCAGTGAGCCAATCGTAAAAGCGAAAATCCTCCGGAAGAAAACCAACTCTGCGGCGCACTTCAACGGAGGAGTACGGCTGGCCGAGAATTTGCGCGTCGCCGCCTGTGGGCTTCACGAGTCCCAGGAGCATTTTGATTGAAGTGCTCTTGCCCGCGCCGTTGGGTCCGAGGAATCCAAATATCTCGCCGCGCCGCACCTGGAGAGAAAGGCCGCGGACCGCGACCTTGTTTCCAAAAACCTTGCGGAGATTTGCAGTTTCAATGGCCAGCGGCGCAGGAGAAGACAGTGGTTCCTCCGAAATTATTCGAGAGAGTTGGCCAATTGTAACGCGGAGTTGGAGTCACCTGTAGTGAACAAGGCGTAGATGATGCCACCTTTTACCCAGATCACGGCATAGCTTGGACCATTACCACGGCGAGCATTGGTTTGCATCATGGTGCCTTGCACGCCATCGACGGCAACGGATTCATAGGATTGGACCGAAGACGGCACGGGCAGAACCAACGTGGAGCGCCAATCCACAGTTTGCGAAAACTGGCGTGCTTGCGTCGGAGACATGCCGGTAAGTTGCAGCGCGGTTTCCGCGAGTTGCTGCAGATTGAGATTTTCCGGAACGTTAACCGTGGGACTGGGAGCCTGAATCAAAAACACGCAATTGGTCGCGACTGTGGGAGAAGGAGCCGGTGGCTGTTGCCCATTTTCCGCGTCGTGATGCGGGCAATTGCCATAGGCAGTGTGCACGGAGCGGGGAACTTGCACGGAGAATGTGGCTCCATCGAGTGACGCGGGAAGAATCAGGTCTGTGCGGCCAGCCTGGTCGAGAATATCCTGCAGGCGCGCGCGGTCAATCGCCATGTGGAAGGCATGCGCGCCGGCAACGTTGAATTGCGGAGCCTCGGTTAGACCGGCGGGCAAACGCATTGGGAAGCCCGCCAGCTTGGAAGCATCCTGCTTGGAAGAAGCGGTGAGAGATTTTTCGTTGGTGGTTACAACGACATCATCGGAAAGCATTTTACCGACGGCATCCTGAACCACGCGGTCGCGCGGCCCGTTGAATCCGGCAAAATCCACAGGAACGGTTTGCACTTTTTCCACGCGTAAGGTGGAGAGAAGCCTTTGCGCAAAGCTACGCGCAGAGGGAAACGCGAGAGAAATCAGAAGGATTGCGGCAGCCAGCGAGCCAGCCCAAGCAAAACGCCAGCGACCCGCAAAAATTCGACCGAAAAACGGGACGCGGTCAGGCTCTTGCGGTAAATTCGCTTTGAAACGGGTGAGCGCAATTTGCGGATTTTCTTCCGTGACCGCATGGCGAGAATCTTCCAGCGAGCCGAGATGCTCGTTAACGCGAAGAGCGGCGGAAGAAAGTTCTGCGGCGCGGGTCTGACACGCAGGGCACTCGCTTAAATGTTTCTCGACCAGAGCGAGATCCGCGGGATCCAATTCGCGATCGACAAAAGAGCGAAGAACATCATCCGATAGACAGTCCATAGAGTCTCCTAATCCTTGCTTCCAAAAAGTTCGAGATATTCTTTTTCAAACGCCGCTTCCGCGCGCATCAATTTGGTGCCAACGGAGGCAGGAGCGAGTTCCAGGTGTTGCGCCAATTCCTTGTAGGAATAGCCGGAGGCACGCAGCAACAAAATCTGCGCGGACTCGGGTTTTAGTTTGGCAAGAACACAGCGCACGCGTTGTTGGCGCTCGGTTCGCAATAAAGTTTGCAGGCCATCCTCGGTGGCACTGGTGTCGGAAGGGGAGCCAGCCTGTTGCATGACGCGATAGTGGCGCATGCGAGCGCGAAGATCGTCGATGCCAAGGTTCATGGCGGTGCGATAGAGCCAGCCGGGCACGTTGGCTTTGGCGGATGGAGGTAGCTTGGTGGCGTGCAGCTTCAAGAAGGCCTCGCTGGCTAGTTCTTCGGCGCGTCCGGAATCGCCCAGCATACGGCGGAGAATGGCGACGAGGCGGGGATAGGTGGAAAGAAAAAGCTCGTCAAAAGTTTGCGACGCGAGGGGAGCAGAGGATGCGTCAGGCTTTCGCATGGTGGATTGCGCTGGCGCAACCCGTTGTATCACGCCTTCGAGCACGGGGGCCCTCCTGTCGTTGCTGGGCTTACAGGTTATACGTTCGAAGGGCCGGATTTGTGACTTATGTAGACCGCAACCCGGGCACCCCCCCCGTTTGAGAGAAATTTGGGTGGCTGAATGTTGCGATTGTGCGGACCCTGGGGCGCAGCAGTGCTGCGCCCCTACGGCTGATGCGGAGTTACATGCGTTGGACGAGGGAGGTTTCGATTTCGGGGAGGAAAGGCAGCCCCAAGACCCGGGTAGCAGAAACCCTTCGCGAAAAACGCTCAGGGTAAACCGCAACCCGGGGCACCCTCCGTCTAACACGACCACTCGTTTATCAGCCTGTAATTCGCTGCTGGCAGAATGATTACTTACGAGAATTCACGTGGTATCGGTTGGAATTATTCGGTTGCTTTGTGCATTTCACGCGTATAAAGTCCGGCACGGTACCCCGCCGTACCCGACAGACCACCCGCCCGGGTCGTTCTTGAAAGTTTCCACCTAGGATTGCTCATTGAAACCCCTGTCTCCGCACCCCGAGGGTTCCAGAGGTGGAATTCATTTATGAAAGTCGCGAATTAGCAGCCGATCAAAAAGGAGAAATCCCATGGCAGATCGTTTTGAACAGCTAAAGATGAAGTATCAGTCGGTACTCAATTTCATTCAATCGAATGGCGTGCAATTGCAAAACGTGAATATGGAAGGCGACAAGTTGTTTATTCGCGCTTCCGCACCTTCCGCGGATCTGAAGAATAAAGTGTGGGACCAGATCAAACTGGTCGATCCTAATTTTTCCGACCTGACGGCGGACATCCAGGCTCCAGCGGCCGCGGCGGCTGCAGCAGCGGGAGCGGCTTCGACGCCAGCAGCGGCAAGGACGTATACCGTGCAGCCAGGCGACAGCCTTTCGAAGATCAGCAAGCAATTCTACGGCGACGCCAACAAGTACATGAAGATCTTTGAAGCCAACAAAGACAAGCTGTCGGATCCAGACAAGGTCAAGGCTGGAATGGATCTACTGATTCCATAATTTTTCGAGAGACGTAATTTCGGCGAACGGTCCGATCCAAAAGTATTCATTCTGATTGAGGAGGAAAGTTATGACCTGGACAGACAAAATCGGAGATTTGTTAAAGCATTATACGTCGGGCGGTGCAGCTGCAGCGGCCCAAACCGCTCCCGACGTGCACGCGCACTTCGATGAAGTGGCGCAAGCGGCTCCTACCAGTGCGATCGCGGAAGGTCTGACGGCGGCGTTCAATTCGGATAAAACGCCGGCGTTCGGGCAAATGCTTACCACGTTGTTTAACAACTCCACAGGCGATCAGAAGGCTGGACTGGTGAATCATCTGCTGTCGTCGGTGAGTCCCTCGATGGTGACACAGGTGATGTCGGGCGCGGGACTCGCCGGACTGACGGGATTGATGGGTGGAGGAAAAACGCAGCTAACGCCGGAGCAGGCGCAGCAGATTCCTCCTGAAGCCATACAACAACTGGCCAATCATGCGCAAAGCGCGAATCCGTCGATCGTCGATACAGTCAGCAACTTCTATGCGCAGCACACGACACTGGTGAAGACACTGGGCGGAGCTGCGTTGACGGTTGCGCTGGCTAAGGTTGCCGAACGGCAACGGCAGGCGTAAGACGGGTCGAGTTAACCGGCAATCTGAATCGTGTTGAAAGCTCTTACGAGCCACAGCGGATGGGTGTCGCGGGCTGTGTTGAATTCGCGGCACCAACGCTGGGCTGGTAAGTTGTGGGCCCGCGTCAAAAAAAGGTAAAAAGGAGAGCGTCAATGATGAGTCTGCTCTGGGAAGCGATCATCGGGCTGATCGTAGGGGCTTTGGCGAAATTCCTGATGCCGGGAAAAGATCCGGGTGGAATCTGGATCACGATGGCACTAGGAATTGCGGGATCGATTGTGGCGACGTATTTGGGGCAGCTCACCGGGTGGTATCGCCAAGGACAGTCGGCGGGATTCATCATGTCGGTGGTGGGCGCGATCGTGTTGTTGGCTGTATATCGGATGATTCGCGGCGCGATGACGAAGTCCTGAGCCTTGCGATTAGCTGAAGGGTTGCCAACTGGGGCGCAGCAGTGCTGCGACCCTACAAAGGATTCACGATCGGATGAATGCCAGCGGGCGGCTGCGGCCCAGGTTGTGTATAATCTGCATCGGTTCAGGGTTCCGTTCGACAACCTACTTAGTCAGGGAGCAGAGCGAATGTCTACAGGCGAATACGATGGGAAGATAAGCGGTAAGGCACTGGCGTTTTTTCTGGTGTTTGG
>DASXLU010000216.1:0-13189 GCA_036496065.1 Candidatus Acidiferrum sp. | reverse complement strand
CTTTATAGTTTAACGCGCTGAGAATAGTGAACTTAGAGATGGCGCACAGCGTGCACCCTTAAAACAGTGTGGGGGAGGCGAGCCGAGGATCCCTTTAGGGGATTGAGGGCTGGGCCGGTTCGCACTTCCCCTCATTTTAATTCCCGCCAGAATCAGTCACTACCCAAGACAAATTATCGAGCAAGCGAGATTCCAAATTCTGCTTGCGATTGCAGATTTTACAATTGGATGGATTTTACAATTGAACCGTAAGCGGCGATTTATCCCCGCTGGTTAATGGTGCGCGCTACATCTTGCATGATGGGGAAGGTCTTGCCACGATAATCCACGCGCGACACGTAGTCACTCATAGTCATAAACAGAAGCAGTCCGAGCCAGAAAATTCCGGCGATGATCACAAGTTGCGTACGGCGCGGACTATATTTTGCGTGCATGAAAAACAGAATTACGAGAGTGGCCTTGAGCGTGGCAATGGCCAAGGCTACGACAATATTAAAGCGGCCGAGGTTAACGTAAGCGGCCCACACAGTGGTGCCTGTGAGAACTAGGAGGCTCAGAATGACAGCCACGTACGTTCCCGGCGAAATGATGTGATGTTCGTTGTGTTCCGACACGCGTAACTCCCTATTTGTGCCTGTCAATCAGGTAGAGCAACGGGAAAAGATAAATCCACACGAGGTCGACGAAATGCCAGTACAAGCCCACGATGTCGACGGGATTGTTGTATTCCGGTGTGAAGCGACCGGCAAGGGACTGTTTGACCAGCCACAAGAGCAGGCCTACGCCAATGACCATGTGCAAGGCGTGTAATCCGGTCATACCGAAATACGCGGAGTAATAGAGCTGGGCGTGGGAGTTGAGGTCGGGATCGGCTACGTGCGCCTTCTCGAGTTCTTCGCGCTCTATTGCTAGCGCTTCGGGGCTGATGTCGCTGCAACTGGAAGGATTGTTAACGCAAAAATCGATGTCGAAATGCTTGCCTGGTATCAGATGGTGATAATACTTCTGGCTGTATTCCTCATACTTCACGCCGAAGAATACGAATCCCAAAGCGATGGTGAGCAGCAGAAAAATAGTGATGAGATTCTTTTTTCCGACCTGGGCGGACCAGACCGCCATAACCATGGTGAAGCTGCTGGCGAGCAGAACGACAGTGTTAAATCCACCCGCAGGGAGGCTGAGTGTATTGCTGCCCATGGCGAACGCGGCGAAGTACACGTGGCGGTTAATGGTGTAGGCCAGCATGATGCCGCCGAAGAACATAACTTCGGTGACCAGGAACATCCACATGCCAAGGTTAGCGGTATCCTTCTGCTGGTCGAGCGTCTTAAATTGTCCGTACAGTTCCCCGGTGCGATGCACTCGGCACTCCTCTTTCCGCCAATTTCAGGCGTAAGTCGCGCGCCCGTATAACGCTAAAGGCCTTCGGTAATCAGTCGTCTCCGTGAGCCGGAGCTGGGTGGATAACGTGTCCGCCACCATTCCCAGGTTCAAGCCCAAGGTCCGGACGATTATGAAAGTCGTAGGGTTCCCATGTGACTTCCGGTGTAACTTCAAAATTTTCGGTAGGTGGCGGCGAGGGCGTCTTCCACTCGAGACCGGTTGCTGGCCAAGGATTGGGACCAGCCACTTTGCCAAAGAACGCCGCCCAGACGAGATAGATCATCGGCAGCAAATAGCCGACCGCAAGAATGGAAGCGCCGGCGGTGGACATAACGTTGTACACCTGAAATTCCGGCGGATACATGTGGTAGCGGCGAGGCATGCCGAGATATCCAAGAACGAATTGCGGGAAAAATGTCAGGTTGAAGCCGACAAACAAAATCACGGCCGCGAGGCGCGCAAGCCATTCCGAGTACATGCGACCGGTGATTTTAGGCCACCAGAAATGCAGGCCGCCAAGATAACCCATCACCGCGCCGCCCACCATGATGTAGTGGAAGTGCGCGATGACGAAGTAGGTGTCGTGAATATGAATGTCGGTGCCGAGGCAGCCAAGGAAAAGCCCGGTGAGGCCGCCAATCAGAAACAGTCCGAGAAAACCGAAGGCATAAAGCATCGGCGTATCAAAGGAAATGGAACCGCCGAACAAAGTTGCCACCCAATTGAAGACTTTGACGGCGGATGGGATGGCCACGATAAAGGTGAGGAAAGAAAAGGCGATGGCGGCGTAAGTGGATTGTCCCGTCAGGAACATGTGGTGCGTCCAGACCAGGAAGCCGATGACGGCGATCGCCAAGCTGGCTGCCGCAACGAAGTGGTAGCCAAACAATTGTTTGCGCGCAAAGGTTGGAATCAGCTCGCTGATGACGCCCATGGCCGGAAGAATCATGATGTACACGGCTGGGTGCGAGTAAAACCAGAACAGGTGCTGAAAGAGAATCGGGTCGCCGCCCATCGCGGGATTAAAAAATCCCAAGCCAAAGAGGCGTTCCATAGCGGCCAAGGCAAGCGTGATAGCGATTACTGGCGTACCCAAAATCATGACCACGGATGTGGCGTAGTGAGCCCACACGAACAGCGGAAGCCGGAACCAGGTCATGCCCGGCGCGCGCATGGTGTGAACAGTTACGAGGAAATTCAGTCCGGTAAGAATCGAGGAAAAGCCAGTGATAAAGACGCCGATGACTGCGGGGGCCACGGCAGAGTTCGAATACACGGTGCTGAGCGGCGTGTAGAAAGTCCAACCGGTATCCAAGCCGCCGGTGATCATGGAATACAAGGTGAATGAGCCACCGACGATGTAGACATACCAACTGAGAAGATTGATCTTGGGGAACGCGAGGTCTTTCGCGCCGATCATCAGCGGAATCAGGAAATTTCCGAGCACCGCGGGAATGGACGGAATCAGGAAAAAGAAAATCATGGCCACGCCGTGCATGGTGAACATGCGATTGTAGGTGTCCGGCGAAAGCAGATACCCGTTGGGCGTCAGCAGGTGCAGGCGAATCATCATGGCGAAGAATCCGCCAATGAAGAAAAAGAAGGTAACCGAGGCAAGATAGAGAAGCGCAATGCGCTTGTGGTCGGTAGTGAGCAGCCAGGAGCGAATGCCGTAGGTGCCATTCAAATAATTATGTTCAGGCATCTCGTACTGGCGCGAAGTGATGCTCGGTTGCTGCGAACTCATGAGACTCATACTATTTCTTCCCCGTCGTGACTGGCGCGATGCCGGCGCCCTTAGCAGGCACAGGCTGCGTCTGCAGAGATCGCACGTAGGCGGTCAGATTCAGGATCTGCTCCTCGGTAACGAGTCCCTGGAATGTGGGCATCACCGGCTGATACCCGGCCACAATTTTCGCCTTGGGCTGAAGAATCGATTCACGGATGTAAGAGTCATCCGCGGTTACGGTGGTGCTATCAGCGAGAAGTACCTTCGCTCCGTAGACCCCGTTGAGCGACGGGCCGCGTCCCGAGCCATTAGGAATGTGGCATGTATTACACGCAAGTTGCGCAAACAACTTTTCTCCTGCGGAGACTGGATTCAGATCACCTGTATCACCAGAAAGCCAAGCGGCATATTCGGCGGGGTCCTGGACGGTGACCCAGCCACCCATCACCGCGTGATTGGTGCCGCAATATTGCGAACAAAAGAAATGATATTTGCCGACCTTGGTAGGGCGAAACCATAGCGTATTGTAACGGCCGGGAACGACGTCCATTTTTGCACGGAAAGCGGGAACGTAAAAATCGTGGATCACGTCTTCACTGCCCATGATGAGCTTGACGTTGCGATTGACGGGAATATGCAGCTCGTTGATTTCCTTGCGGCCATTGGGCTGCTGCAGCTTCCACATCCATTGTTTGCCGATAACGTAAATATCCAAGGTGTCGGCAGGCGCAGTCCGGAAATTCACATAGATTACCGAGCCCCAGGCGAAGATCAGGAGGGCAATCAGCAAGGGGATGGTGGTCCAGCCAATTTCCAGAAACAAGTTGCCGTTTACGGTATCGCCAATTTCGGCCGGCCTCTTGCGCCGGTACTTGTACATGGCAAACACGCAGAGAACCGCAACGAGCACAACAAAGAACACGCAAGTGAGCACAATGAACCCGAACAACGTATCGACGTTGTTCGCGAAACTGGACGCCTGCTCAGGAAAAAATGGAAGCGGTGACTGCACGGCTCTAATGTGCTCCTTGCGCCGGTAAATTCCGGCTCGAACTGCCCGCCGCGCCGGAGCGGTGATCGCGCCGGCGGAAAATAACAAAGCCAATGACCATGCAGAAAAGTGTGGCGACGGCACCCATGCGAATCACGGTCAGAATCGTGGCGCTGTAACGGCCCTTGGTCGGATCGTACTGATAGCAGAACAACAGGATGTGGTCGACAGCGCTGCCGATTTTTCCGGCGGAAGCATCGACAAGGCCCAGGCGCACGTTGCTCGGCGGATATTCCACGCCGAAGAAATACCGGGAGATGCGGCCATCCGGTGTAAGCAAAAGAATGCCGCTGGCGTGGCCGAAGAGCTTGGTCTGCGGATCGTAGTTGTAGCGGAAAGACGCGGCATGCGCGACTTCATCGATAGATTCTTTCGTGCCCGTCAGGAAATGCCAACCCGACTCGGTGGCCGGCCGCCCAAAACGAGAGAGCGCCTCGTGCTTCTTTTTCAGGGCTTCGTCAGGAGTGTCACTGGGATCCATGCTGATGAGTACGACGTCGTAATCCGCGCCGGGATTGAACGAAATCATCTTCAGGGTGCCGACGAGAGATTGCTCGACCTGCGAACACAACATCGGGCAAGTGAAATAAACAAATGTGAGGACGACCGGCCGCTTCTGGCCGAAAAATTCGCGAAGAATTACAGGCCGGTTGGTCTCGTCGACAAAATTGACGTCGAGCGGCAGTTGCGCATTGAGTTGCGGATCAAAGCCGACATTTACGAGTGCAGGAGGCAATCCTTTGGAGGACTGCCCGACATTATCGGGAATCATCTGTGCCGCGCCGGAGTGAGCGAATAGCACCAGCAAGGCGGCAATCATGATGTAACGCAATACTTTCATTCGTCTACTTACTCTCTGCTTTCTTTTCTGCCGGCGGAGCAGTCACGGCAGGCAAACCTTTTTCGACGATGAGTTTCATCGCGTCGCTGACGGGAATCTGCGCGACACCAGCTTTTTCGTCTATCCAGGAAAGCTGATTGTTCGCTTCCGAGTCTGCTTTCACCTTATTGCGCAAATCCTGTTGCGGGTCCACGAAGTGACCAGGCATTCCCTGCATTCGAGGCTCGGGCGGCATCATGGAACCCGCTCCGGCGCGGGATGGAGGAGGCGGCGTATATTCCGAGTTCCAGTAGCGCAGCAGCCCGTGATAAATCCCGAGGCTCAGAAAAAACGAGAGAATAATGGCAACGCCCATGTAGGCCAGGAACTTCAGGATGATCGAGACGTGAACGTCGCGTGCTTCGAAGGAAACATCCTCATGTAGCGGAAGACGAATTTCCGCTGGGCCGGGCTTGTGCTGCTCAGTGCTCATGATTCGCAATGGCCTCCGGTAGCTTCGGGTCCCCCAAGGGCAACAGCGGCTGCTGCTTCAAATTCATGGCAAAGAAACCGATCCACAATCCGATGAGAGCGACAGGAACAATCAGATCGAGCGCCGTGGGCAACGCGTGCGGCGTAAATTCCGGCCGGGTCATCCAGAACAAGTCGACGAGCCGGAAGAAAATCATCCAGATGGCGACCTTGGAGATCAGATTCGGATTCCTTTTTACATCGCGCGAAAGCAGCACAAAGAACGGCAAGGCAAAGCTGAAGATCAGCACGATAACGGCAACGACGCCCCACTGGCCATACAACCGCGTGCGATAGAAGGAAATTTCTTCAGGCAAGTTCCCGGACCAGATGATCAACAACTGCGAGAAATCGAAATACGCCCAGAGCATGTTGAAGGCAAACAGTAGTTTGCCGAGATCGTGCAAATACCGCGTCTTGATAATTCCGGAGTAGGGCTCCGATCTGGCCAGCATCGTTACCACGACGATCATCATAGACATCGACACAATTGCCTGGCCCGCCACGAAGATGAAGCCGTAGATGGTGGAAGCCCAATGCGGCGAGAGGGACATTACCCAGTCGATGGCCGCGAACGTCATGGCCAAGATATAAAGAATGATGCCGGGGCCGGAAAACAACTTAAGGCGGCGGCGTAGCCTGCGATCTTCGCGATCCACATCTTGCCGGCGCGACCACGCGTTGAAGATCAGCATCAGGCCAATCCAGATTACGAAATAGAGCACGGCGCGCGTCAGGAATCCGCCCGAGGTCAAATATCTCTGCTGCCATGAGGAGAGCGCGCCATCGCCTGTTTTCGGCGCATTGAGCCAGCCAGTTTCTATGCCATTGCCAGAATAGAGATACTTCATCCCCAAGACGATGGGGATGAACAACAACAGCATCAGCCAAATGTTTCGCGATGCAGCCTCCAGCGGACGACGGATGATGATGCCCCAATTGCCGCCAGTAAGGTGCTGCAGCATCAACAGGCCGAGCGAACCCAGCGTGAGGCCCAAAACCAGCATGTAGCTGAACAGGTACGATTGAAAGAATTTCGCAGGCGACGTGAATGCGCCAACAATCGCGAGCAGCAACGCAATGCCGCCGACAAACAGTCCACCGGTCTGAACGCGGTTAAAGCTCGCAGGCAGCCTGTAATCTTGCGCGTTCATTTCGTGGCGCCTCCAGCCATGAGCTTCTGCTTCAAATCCGCGGGCAGTTGGTTGACGTTGGCATTGCGGCTGAGCTGCAGCGCGCGCACATACGCGATGATCGCCCAGCGATCGCGCGGCGGAATCTGCGCGGAATAACCATACATGGCGCCGAATCCGTTGGTGATAACGTCAAAAATATAGCCGGTCGGTTCCTGGCGCAGGCGATCCTGGTGATAGCTCGGCGGATGCTTCATGCCGCGCATGGCGACCATTCCTAGCCCGTCGCCCTGCAGACCATGGCACGGCGCGCAGAAAATTCCATAGCGTTCCTGGCCGCGCTCGAGCAAGTCTTGCGTGACCGGCAGCGGGAATGCGTTCGATTCCTTAGGAACGAACATCGGATCCATTTCCGTTGCACCGTGTACGACTGTGTTCTCAACCGGCTGGCGCGCGGAGCGGCCATCCTGGAAAAAATCCGAAGGGGAGAGCGGATTCTGACGCGGCTGATTGGCCATGTCCTGGCGCAAGGTATATCCGCAACCCGAAAATCCGAGCGTCACAAGCCCGAGAACCAGCGTGGCGGCGAAGGAGGCTTTACTCCTCATCCTTCACCTCGCTGACATGCTGCGCGTTCAGGCTCTGCAGAAAACGGGCGGACTCCGCTGGATTGAATTGCGGATCGCGCGCTTCGATACAAAGGAAAAAACGGTCGGTCGAAGCGCGGGAAAAACGCTCCACGTTGAATACCGGATGATACGGTTGCGGTAGCCTGTTGAGCGCGAGCATCCCGACAACCGCGAAGATGGACGCTCCCAACACCGTAAGTTCGAACGTGACCGGGATAAATGCGGGCCAACTGTTCAACGGACGACCAGCGATGTTCATCGGATAAGTAATCGCCGCGCACCAATACTGAAGACCGAACCCGGTGAGGCCGCCTCCTAACCCGCCAATCAGGGTGATGAGAGGCACAGCAGTCCAACGGAATCCAATCTCTTCCGACAAGCCCTCGACTGGAATCGGGGTATAGGCTTCGATGTGTTTGTAGCCAGCGGCACGCGCGGCTTTTGCGGCGGCCAGAATCTGCTCGGGCGTTTCGAATTCGCCCATGACGCCGTGGATGAGTGAGCGATGTTCCATTATTCGTGCTCCCTCTTATGCCCCTCGTGCTCGACGAGTTCGCGCATTTCCGAGATGGCGATGGCAGGCAGGCCGCGCACGAACAGGAAAATCAGCATGACAAACAGGCCCAAGGTTCCGATGAAGGTGCTGTAATCCCAGAAGGTCGGCGAGTAACGTCCCCAGGCGGAAGGCATAAAGTCGCGCGTCAACGAAATGACTACGATGACGAAGCGCTCGAGCCACATGCCGGTGTTAATGACCAACGACATGATGAAGAGCGCCACTACGTTGCGGCGCACTTTTTCAATCCAGAGAAGCTGAGGCGTAAGGATGTTGCACAAGATCAGGGCATAGTAGAAATGCGAGTAAGGACCGTGCAAGCGCTGTTCGGCCAGGAACACATCGAACTTGTTGCCACTGTAAAAGGCCATGAAAAATTCGATGAAGTAGCCGTAGGCCACGATCAATCCGGTGGCCAGCATGACCTTGGCCATATTGTCCAGGTGGCGCATGGTGATGAAATCTTCAAGGCCATAGGCCTTGCGCAGCGGAATCGCGAGGGTCAGCACCATGGCGAATCCGGAATAAATTGCGCCGGCCACAAAGTACGGCGGGAAAATCGTGGTATGCCAGCCCGGAACGATGGCCACCGAGAAGTCGAAGCTCACAACGGTGTGAACCGAGAGCACCAGCGGCGTTGCCAAACCTGCCAGCAGCAAATAGGCGGATTGATAGCGATGCCAATGGCGAGCCGTGCCGCGCCAACCCATGGAAAGCAGACCAAAGATAACTTGTTGCCACTTAGTCTTGGCGCGATCGCGCAGCGTGGCCAGGTCTGGCAGCAAGCCTACGAACCAGAACAACAGAGAGACGGTGCCGTATGTGGAAACGGCGAAAACGTCCCAGATCAGCGGGCTGCGGAATTGCGGCCAGATTCCCATCGTGCTGGGATACGGGAACATGTAATACGCCATCCATGGACGCCCGGTGTGAATCAGCGGAAAAAGGCCGGCGCAGGCCACCGCAAACAGCGTCATGGCTTCGGCGAAACGATTGATCGATGTGCGCCATTTTTGATTGAGCAGGTAAAGAATCGCCGAGATGAGCGTGCCGGCGTGGCCGATACCGATCCACCAAACGAAATTGACGATGGCGAAGCCCCAACCGATGGGGATGTTGATGCCCCAAATTCCGACGCCCTTCACAACGAGCCACGCGATGGATCCGAACAGGACCATCACGATGCTGAACGCCAATGTGAACCCCGCGAGCCAGCCCAAGCCCAGCGGCCGCGTAAGAACGACCGAAGCAATTTTGTCGGTTACAGAGGCGTAGGTATGCCCCGGCTCGAGAATCGGATCGAGGTGACGAAGTTCCGGCGCATTCACGGGAGGCTGCGTGACGCTCATGCCTTCTCCTCCGAATTCGGATTGCGCACCGCGCCCAGATAGGTGGTGCGTGGCCGCGAATTTACTTCGTCGAGCACAGTGTAATTACGCTGCTGCGCTTTGAGCTTGGAGACGCGGCTGTCGGGGTCGTTGATATTGCCGAAAACGATGGCTTCGGATGGGCAGGCCGATTCGCACGCGGTGACAATTTCGCCGTCGCGAATCTCGCGATTCTGCTTGTCGGCGTCGATGCGCGCGTTGGTAATGCGCTGCACGCAATAGGTGCACTTTTCCATCACCCCGCGGCTGCGCACGGTGACTTCGGGGTTGCGCATCAGCTTGAATTGCGGCGTGTCCCAATCCTGGAAGCGTAGGAAATTGAAGCGGCGAACTTTGTAGGGGCAATTGTTCGAACAATAGCGCGTGCCGATGCAGCGGTTGTAGACCATATCGTTCAGGCCTTCGGCGCTGTGCGCGGTCGCGCCTACAGGGCAAACCTGCTCGCAAGGCGCGTTTTCGCACTGCATGCATGGAATGGGCTGGAAGAACGTTTCGGGATTATCGAGCGAAGCGTCATAAGTAGACGGATCGTTTGTTGCCGACTGTGCATGGGTGTAATAGCGATCCACGCGGATCCAGTGCATTTCGCGGCCGCGCATGACCTGATCTTTACCGACGACCGGAATATTATTTTCGGACTGGCACGCCACCACGCAGGCGCTACAGCCATTGCACTTGGTGAGGTCAATGGCCATGCCCCACGCATATCCGTTGTAGGAAAACGCCTTATAGAGCGAATCGTCTTTCTTGGGCTCTTCGCGATCTTCGTGCGGGAATGCAGGATTCTTTTTGAATTCGTCGAGGGTAGCGGTGCTGAGCAGTTGCCGGCCTTCCATGTTGAAGTGATATTGCGTGCAAGCAAGCGGGTAACTGTCGCCATTTGGGGCGATCTTGCCGCCGCCCGCGGTCCAGAACGCGTTCGATGTACGCACGGCGTAGGCGTTAAAGCCCTTGTTGTTACCGGTGAAGCCAGCGTGCGAACGGCCATATCCCAGGGGCAGAACCACGGTGTTCGCGGCCTGACCGGGAACCGTCCACGTCGCGGCGGTGACTTTGCTTCCGTTCAGTTCGATATCGACCACGGTGGAAAGAACCTGGCCGTGTTCTCCGCCGCGCGAAACGACTTTGTGGACGACGCTCATGTCGTGCGCGAATTTCGGACTGACCAGCGCGGCATTGTCCCAGGTCAATTTTGTGATGGGCTTCGGCAGTTCCTGAAGCCAGCCGTTATTTGCAAAGCGGCCGTCGTACACCGCGGGATCAGGCCTGAAGATGAACTCGATATCATTCGCGGCGGTAGTCTGAACCGGTGGCAAGGTCGATGGATTAAATTGCAGCTTCGGTGTAACCGGCGCAGCTTTTGTTCCGGGAATGACGCCGTCGTTCAGCCACTTGCGCCAGCCAGATTCGAGAGAAGTGCCGATGTGCGAAGCCGCATCGGTCCAGTAGCCCCGCACGGCATCGTATGCTGACAACCCAGCTTTGCCGCTGAAGGCAGCCAACAAGCCATGCGCAGAGTGGGTGTGATACAGCGGCTCGATCAGTGGCTGGACGATGGAAACGGTGCCATCGTAGGCACGCGCGTCGCTCCAGGTTTCCAGGAAATGCGATTCGGAAATGTGCCAGAGCGCGTATTGCGAAGTTTCGTCGAAGTACGGGGACAGGTGAATCGACGTGTTCACATTTTTCAATTTGTTGACGAAATCGAAATCGTGAGGCGCGTCGTAAACCGGATTGCCGCCGAGCATGAGCAGTACATCAACTTTGCCGCGACCCATGTCGACACAAAGGTCGTGCAGCGAATCGAGATTATTGTTGGCGGGCTCGCCTTCGGGCAGCTCGGTGTAATAAGCCGTGTTGCCGGCGCTGCCCAGAGCTGCGTTAATCGCATGCGCCAATGCATGGACCGAGGCGGGTTGATATTCGCCCGCAACAACCAATCCGGCTTTGCCCGCAGCTTTCAGATCGCGCGCTGCGGCGTTTAGTATTTCCTCCGAGCCTGCCGGCGGAGCAGCGGCAGCGGACATGCCAGCGACTCCAAGTTTTGCTGCAAGTGCGCGCGCGAAAATATCCACGTCGGAAGAGCGCAGCGGGAAACGGCTGTCGGCAGAAGAACCCGTGACGCTGGGTGTCGGTTCTACCACGTAAAGGCGGTTCATAGTGTCTGACGCGCTATCGAGCTTGCGCCGCCGCGAAAATTGTTTGGCGTAAGCGATGTGACCCGGCCCGCTGCCCAGGAAATCCGAGTCCAGCGAAACGATGACATCGGCCTTGGAAGGCACGTACACCGTGTTCAGTGGTCGGCCAAACGCCAACTTTGCGCCGTCGCGAGCGCCATCACCGCCGGCAGGTTCCCATTGGTGCCACTTCGCCTGAGGATACATGGCCAGAAGCGCCTTCATTTGGGAAAGCAGCGTGGGAGATGTGATCGTGCCGCTCAAGATGCGAAACCCCGCGCCATCCTGTGCTTTCATCGCAGCAGAAAGGCCTGCGGCGGTGTCGAGGAATGCGGACCAGTCGCGAATTTCTCCGCCATAAAAGACGGCTTGCGCGCGATCGGGATCGTACAAGTTGAGAATCGATGCCTGCACGATCGCATCGGTAGCGCCCATGCTGGACGGATGATCCGGATTCCCTTCGAGCTTGGTGGGGCGGCCTTCGTGGCTTTCCACCAGCACGCCAATGGCATCCGCGCCAAATGGCATGGCCGTGGCATAAAAATTGGGCTTGCCCAGGATCATGCCATCGGGCTGCTTCACGTAAGGAACGATATGCGCGATATCGGGGCGGCCGCAACCGGCCATGCCCGCCAGCGCAAGTGAAGCGCCCATCAAGCGCAGGAAATCGCGGCGATCAACGCTTTCGTCCCAATGTGCAGCCTCGCGCGGAAATTCCCGGTGCAGCAAATCTTCGAAGTGCGGATCTTCGGCAAGTTCTTCCAGCGTGCGCCAGTATTGCTTGCCGGTTTTTTCCTTCAGCTTTTCGCGCACCGCGGCGAGATCGAGTTGGTATTCGCGTGGGGTCAGGTCTTCCGCGTGATCGTCGTGATCATCGCGCCCATGTGCGTGGTCATGCGAGTGATCGTGCCCATGTTCATGGACGCCGGACGAATCTTGCAGAATGTGCAACTGCTTCTCGTTTAAGTGATCGCTCATAGCATCCGTTAGCGGTGACACGTCGAGCAACTCGTCAGCTCGTTAACCGTGCGAATTTTGTAATCGGACGCGAGCTGCTTGCCCACTTCCGCCTGATTGGAGGGCGCTTTCCAATCCATATTAAAGATTTGATCCTTGGGCCTCAGGTTCGGTTCGGGATTGCGGTGGCATTCCAGGCACCACTGCATGTTCAACGGAGAGGCCTGGAAAACTAAAGGCATTTCGTTGATGGCGCCGTGACAGGTGGAACAGCCAATGCCCTTGTTAACGTGAATGCTGTGATTGAAATAGACGTAATCGGCCAAGCGGTGCACGCGCTGCCATTGGATGGATTGATCGGTACGGTAACTTTCGCGAACGGGCTCGAGATAACCGACGTTATTGAACAACACGGAGTGGCAATTCATGCAGGTTTTAGTGGGAGGAATGCCGGCAAACGCGGAAGTTTCCACGCCGGTATGACAGTAACGACAATCGATGCCGTCGTCGCCCACGTGGTGCTTGTGGCTGAATTGTACGGGCTGCGTGCGCGTCACACGCTGGTTGGTGATGTACGGCGATCGCGCGACGAGGAGAACCGCCCCAAGCGCAAGACCAGCAAGGGCCGCCCCTCCGAGCAAACTAAACCGAGCGAGGAAATTCGCACTGCGATGAAAAATTTGAGCCATGTCAGCGTCGCACTTGCGTGAATTTTTTCTCCGGAAGGGCGTTGATCCCGGGAGAATCGTCCACTCTTATGCCGGTCTGTGCGCGACCGCGTCGCATTAACGACCGCATAGTGTCTACTAAATTCCGACGGAATGCAACCTCCCGA
>DASXLU010000215.1:0-5517 GCA_036496065.1 Candidatus Acidiferrum sp. | reverse complement strand
GAACGGGCGGGGATTGCGTTAGAGCAGCGTGGCCGCTTCAAGCTCAGTGCCGTGACGGGCTTGATGCAGGTGAACGCGGACGCGCCCGACGTCGCGCCATTGAACGAAATTATGCAGTGGGCGGCGTTATCAGAAGAAGTGATTCATGTGCGGCAACATGACGAGGAAATCGACAGCGATCGGGAGGAGACGCGGGCCAAGTTCCGGAAATATTTTGCCGACACGGGAATGCGGGGATTCTACGCGCGGCCGTTGAATGATGATACCGGGCGCGTGGGACTGCTGGCGCTCGAGGCCAGCGATCCCGATTTTCTCGGTCCAGCGCATATCGAAATTCTTGAGGTTTTGGCGGCGCAGGCAACCGTGGCACTGCGCAATGCGCAGATGTACAAGGAAGTCCCGTTCATTTCGGTGCTGGAGCCAGTCCTGGTCCGCAAACGCAAGTTCATGGCGATGGAAAAGCGCCGGCGGACTCTGTTTCTAGTGCTGGGTGCGGCAGTGCTGTTTTTCCTGGTGGCCTGCCCTCTGCCATTTCGCGTGGATGGAGATGCCGTCGTGGCGCCAGGACGCCGCGCACTGGTGCAGCCGGAAGTGGAAGGCGTTGTCGGAAAAGTGTTTGTTCACGAAGGAGAAAAAGTCAGCCGCGGTCAGGTGCTGGCGGAAATGGACGCGTGGAACCTGCGGTCGGCTTTGGCCGAAGCTCGCGCGAAGCAAGAAACGTCAAAGTTGCAGATGAATCGAGCACTAGCGGCAAATGATGGAAGCGAAGCTGGGGTTCATCGCGTGCAAGCGGACTACTGGACCGCGGAGCTGAACCGAGCCCAGCAATCCCTGGAGAAGGCACAACTGCGCTCGCCGATTGATGGCGTCGTGGCTACTCCCAAGGTAGAGAATTTTGTAGGCCGAAAATTGCAGCAAGGCGATTCGTTCGCTGAGGTAGTGGATACGACGCAAGCCACAGTGGACGTTGCGATTGATGACACCGAGGCTGGGTTATTAAAGGAAGGCCAGAAGGCCGTGGTGAAGTTGCACAGCTATCCCACGCGAACATTTCACGGAGACGTGATCGTGGTGAGTCCGAAAGCGGAAATCATACACGCCAACCCGGTGTTCTACGCGCGCGTCGCCATTCCGAATGCCGACGGGGCGATTCGAACCGGTATGGAAGGCCGCGGCAAGGTCCGAATCGGATGGTATCCGGCTGGATATGTTTTTTTCCGACAGCCGTTTTTGTGGGCCTACAGCAAAGTTTGGTATTGGCTCGGTTGGTAAGAATGGGTGATCGCATATGCGAAGTTTGATTGCCACCTGCGTTGCAAGTGCTGCCCTGCTCGTCGCGGGCTGTGCAGACAATGGTTCCACGGTAACAAATGCCTCAAGCGCCCCTGTTAAGGCGCCAATTACGGAAGCGGCAGCAAGGACGCTGGTGCCGGCCCTGGCTACCGAAGACAACTCCGTTGTGGTGTCCGGGCCGATCATCGTGGAGCACCAAATAGAAATTACGGCGCAACGCGACGGTGTCTTGGAGAAGATCTTTTTCGATGCGCCTGCAAGAGTGAAAACCGGAACAGTTTTGGCGCGGATGGATGATCGCCAACTCACCGCAAATTTGGAAGCAGCGCGCGCAAAGTCACGCGGCATCGAAGCGGACCTAAGGAATTGGCAGTCAGAAGCAGAAGTGCTCAAGGCCGACTACGGGCGGCAGCAGCACCTTTGGGATCTGGGGCTCACCTCACAGGAACAGCTTCAACATGCGAAATACAAAGCCGAATCCGACCAGTGGGACGTCAAGCGCGTTACCGAAATGCTGAACACCTCACGCCAGGAAGAGCTCTCACTGGAATTGGAAATGGAGAAGATGAAGATCATCGCGCCTTTCAGCGGCCTGATCGCCCGGCGCTACGTACACGAAGGGCAGTCCGTTGCCAAGGGTGACCGGCTTTTCTGGGTGACTGCGGAAGCTCCCTTGCTGATGCGATTTACCCTGCCAGAAGGATATTTTGGCCGTATCCATTCCGCTCAGCAGTTTGAGATCAGCTCGCCAGACGTGCCGGGGGAAAAGCATTCCGCAAAAGTAAAAGAAATCAGTCCTGTAGTCGACCCTTCCAGCGGCACGTTCGAAGTATTGGTAGCGCTGACAGGCGACCGCGGCTCTCTGCGCCCCGGAATGACCGCCAACCTGCGCGTGCCGAAGCCCCAAGCAAACCCACAATGAACCTCACCCGCGTCTTGAATAATGCGCTGCCAGAGATCCCGGCGCGAACATTCTCGGACCGGCCTCCGCGCATCCCGCCCGATCTAGTGTTCAAGGAACACCTTGAAGATGGCAAGCCAGTGATTCGGGTGGTGGTCAGCGGCCAGGAAGCGCTTTACAAATTCCCGCGCGCAAACTGGGATCTGATTCAACTGTTCAATGGCCAGCGCTCGTTTGAAGAAATTGCCAAGGCGTACTCGGAACATAGTGGGTATCGATGCAGTGTGGAAGAAATTCGCGAATTCACGGATTCGCTGGAAGCGTTGGACTTCTGGTACAAAACGCCGCAGGAAAAAAACGTCCAATTGATGCAGAAGACATCGGATGAGCGCAAAAAGTTGCTGAAATCGAGGAAGAGCCGCTTCGGTGACTTATCGGAAATCGCCTTTCCCGCGGTAAACCCGGACCGATTCGTTACCTGGTTGTACAAATACAGCAGTTGGATCTACACGTGGTGGTTTACCGTGGTCACGCTGATTGCTTTTGCGGTGTCGATCGGAATCACGGTGGCTAACTGGGGAGAGATTGGGCGAGATACGGTGGAGTTTTTCAGTTTCTCGCACAAATCCTGGGGCGATGTGGCGGTCTTCTATGTTTTGGCACTGCTCACGCTGAGTTGGCACGAACTAGGTCACGCGCATACCTGTAAGCACTACGGTGGTCGTGTTCCGGCGATGGGCTTTCTTCTCATTTATCTGACGCCGGCGTTCTTTACTGATACCTCCGAGGGCTTTGTTAAGGGCGGCCGCTATGAACGGTTCACGATAGCCATGGCAGGCGCCTGGTCTGAACTTTATATCTGGGCCATCGCCACCCCGATCTGGTGGGGAACCGAGCCGGGGAGCAGCGTGCACAACGTTGCATACTTGCTGATGCTGATGTCGGGAATCGCCAGCCTGTTTCTGAACTGGAATCCGTTGATGAAGCTCGACGGTTACTTCATGCTGAGCGAGATTGTGGGCATTTCGGATTTAAAAGAAAATTCCACAGCGTATGTTTCCGCGTGGGTCAAAAAACACATCTGGCGATTGCCGATCGAAGTACCGTACGTGCCGAAAAAACGGAGACTGCCCTTTGCGGTCTATGCCATCCTTTCCGGAGCGTACAGCTACACGGTGCTGTATGTCGTAGCTCGTTTTGTCGGGAATGTGTTTCGCAATTTCAACCCAGAGTGGTCGTTTGTGCCTGAGCTTGGCACGGCAACACTGATTTTTCGATCACGCATCCGATCATTGGTGAACTTCATGAAATTCGTGTACCTCGACAAAAAAGACCGCATTCGCGCATGGGCCGCTTCCAGGAAAGGTATAGCGCTGGCGCTCGCCGCGCTGATCTTCCTGCTGTTGCCCATCTGGCACGAGTCTGCGGATGCAAGGTTCGTACTGGAGCCGCTGCAGACCGCTATCATCCGTAATCTGATGCCCGGCACGGTGACGCAAGTTTACGTGACTGAAGGCGCTGCAGTACGTGCAGGGGAACCACTGCTCCAGTTAAAAGATCTTGGGCTCGAGTCGAAGGTCGCCGAAGGCGAGGCCAGTTACGCGATGGCTACGATGCGGGCGAACGCGGCGGCGGTCCGGTATGCGAACCTTGGCACGGCTCTCGAAGAACGCGAGCAGATGTCCAAACAGAGAAGCGAGCTAAGAACCCAAGCGGAATCACTTGAAGTAAACAGCCCGATTGCAGGGACAGTACTAACTTCGCGGCTCGAAGATCGCCTCAACGTCTATGCGCAAGCAGGAACGGAACTTGCCGAGGTAGCCGACCTGCGCCAGATGCGGGCTCGAGCCTATGTTTCAGAGCACGATATGAATAAGGTCGGGTTGGACGCGCCCGCGCGACTTAACGTCAGGGGCTTTGCCAAATTGTGGGACACAGAAGTGCTGAGTATTCGCCCTGCGTCGTCTCAGATCGACTCGCGCCTGGCGGAAGACGAGCAATTCAAAGGCTTGGACGTGGTCAATTTCTACGCAGTAGACCTTGTGGTGGACAATCCCGAAGGAAAATTGAGGCCAGGGATGACTGGCATCGTGCGAATTTATTCGGGACGGACGAGTATACTCGGGCACTTGGGAAGAGAAGTCCTGCGATTCTCGGGTAGAAAGATCTGGTAAACGCAAAGAAGGCCACCCCAGGTGGCCTTCTCTATTAACCGAATTCGATCTAACCAACCTCTGAAATTTAGCTCTTCTTCGCCAAGAGACGTGCTGGCGACTTCACGCCACCCTTTTGAGCAAGCATACGGGCTGGAGACTTGACCCCGCCCTTATTCGCGAGCAAGCGTGCCGGAGACTTCACGCCACCCTTCTGGGCTAGCATGCGTGCCGGAGACTTCACAGACGATGTGGAAATGGGCTCAAACTCTTCTTTCGCAACGTTGGCCTTCTTGGTGGTCTTTAGGGTGCTGATCAAGCTCTTCTTTTGGATCGACACGATGTTCACCATCCTCTTTTTTATTAGTATTTCTCGCGAACGCTTACCTATTTGCAGGCGGCGTGCCAAAGTCTTCCAGCCGTGCGAGGCGCAGATCAACGGTACTAGCCATACAGAAAAGAACTGGCTTAGCCGAATTGGAGGGCAAAGCGCACCTCCTTCTTCAGGTTAATATTTCAATGATGGTTAAAAATTAACCTACCAAGGGTTAAATTTTGACCATCTTTCGGCCGACGGTGACCGACACTCGCCTCCAAGATACGCCCTACTCGATTTTGTGCTTTCGGCATAGATACTTCATGCGCTGCGCGTCGATTTGCAGGAGGGTGGCGGCTGCAGTTTTCTTCCCGCCGGTGCGACGCAGAGCCGCGGTCAGGTAGGCCACTTCGATTCGTTGCATTTCGCCATCAAACTCTACCCCAGCCGCCGGAATGAGTATCGCCTCTTGCCCGCTGGCGCTGAATTGCAGCAGATGCTGCGGCAGGTGCTCGACCGTGATCACCGGGCCGCTCACCATGACCACCAGCCGCTGCACCACATTCTCGAGCTCGCGAACATTGCCGGGCCACTTATAGTCCTCAAGTATCTCCAGGACGTCGGGATTGACGGCTTTCAACGGCTTGCGCGACGACGCACAGTAAACCCTCAGGAAGTGGTCGACCAGCAGAGCGATATCGCCCTGGCGATCGCGCAAGGGCGGCACAACGATAGGCACCACATTGATTCGGTAGTAGAGGTCTTCGCGAAACTGCCCCTTGCGTACCAAATCTTCCAGGTCGTCGTTGGTCGCACAGATCAGCCGAAAGTCGATTTTCTTGGCGCTGCGGCCA
>DASXLU010000214.1:0-2537 GCA_036496065.1 Candidatus Acidiferrum sp. | reverse complement strand
CCCCAAACGTGTTCAAAGATCCAGCCTCGGCATTGAACGATTTCCGGGAATCGTTCCCGGGCGAATCGGGTCAGCGCAATGAGCTTCGTGGTCCGGGCACATTTAATATTGACGCGGCGCTGAGCAAGGGCTGGAACATTACCGAGAGGCAGGTCGTCAAATTTACCTGGGAAACGTTCAACATTACCAACACGCCCCGTTTCGATGTAGGCACCATGCAGTTGAACGGCAACAATAGCATCTCAAACAGCTCGAGCTTCGGGAACTTCAGTTCGACGCTCTCCCAACAGAGAGTCATGGAGTTCGCTGTGCGCTACAGTTTCTAACTCGTTAGCGAAGGGGTCCCGGGGGCGGAGATTTCCGCCCCTTCTTTCTATTTCAAAGCGTGGAGAGTTTCTGGACAGTTAACACGAGTGTGGTGGCCGCGCCTGTTAGCCCAGCGGCGAGTCGCTCATCCGGAATCGGGTACGGACGTGTTCGGAAATGAATTCGATGGCTGGACGGTTCTGCAGCGGGTCGGCTTGTGCCAGATACTTCATCGCGTCCACGAGCAGGCGTTGCCCATCGACGTAACGAGGATCGGAGGAGCGTTCCCGGCGCTTGTTGCCCAACTTCGGAGGGACAGTAATCGTAAAAACTTTGGCCATGAATAAAACCCGACTGAAGGTGGCGTCAGTATAGCGCCCAACGTGCAATTCTTAGCACACCTTCTTGTCCTTTAGATTCAATAACTTAACTCTTAGGTGAAATCGTTTGCGTCTTGCTTGTGGTCTTTAGTTTGAAAACCTCGTCGGGAATCTTCTTCCCGTTCAAATCAGTGTTTTGATATTTGGTCAGCCGGTAATCCCCCTGCGGCGAAAAAAATTGCTGCTGCACCGAGATCCCTTTGTCGAGATCGATCCAAAGAAGGATTTTATTGTAGGTATTGCGTACCTTCTCCGACTTGGGAATCAATTGCAGTTTCGCAGCAGCAACGCCCTCAATGGTCTCCCGACCAACATAGGTCACCTCGAATGCTTTTGCGAGATCCTGCCCGCTACCTCCGAAACCAAGCACGACGTAGCTTTCAAAATCGACTCGGTTCTTGCCAAGGTCGTAGACGGTCAGCGTGTCCGGCTTGGGCTGATACATGGAAATCTTGCCATTGCTGAAGAGGACGTATTTCGGTTCAGATTTCAGCTTGGTTGGATCGCTTCCAGCCATCTTGACGACGGCCATCATCTCGATATTCTTGCCGTTGCGACGGTAATAGACGGTGCCGGTTTGAATGTCATCGACTTCATTGATCACCTTTTCGTAGGTGTCCCACTCAAAGTCGGCCTGCACGCTGCGAAAGCTGGCGGCAGTCGCGTTCATTTTTTCCAAGACTGCATCCACAGGGTTGCCGGATTCGGCGGGCTTGGCTTGCGGCGCCGCACTGAAGCCGAGAGTACTCAAGACGACCGGGAGGATGAGGATGAGCGAGAGACGTTTCATTCCAACTTTCTTTTCGAATCGTTGTTCCGGATTGCTGCTGCCTGGCCGCGGCTACTCTCGCTGGGCTAAGACTTTGTAACTCTGAACCTTTCCCTTGCCATCGGAAACCGGCTCGTAACTCACAATCGAGACGGCACCCGAGATGGGTTCGATGATGCGCAGCAACTGATCCCGAACCACTTGATCGTCGCCGGGTGAAACCGCGCTGGCCGCGACTTGGTAGAGCAGGCGGCCCTCCGCGTCCGTGGTAACCAGCACTTCAGTCGGATGCGGATTCCGCGCAATGGGTTTGTCGTTGAAGTTGATCACGCGCGGGGAGAATAGAACAAAAATGATAATCAGCGTGACCATGATGTCGTAGTGCAGGGTGCCCCGCTCGTATTGCCACAGAATGTAGCCGCGAATTGTTCGCCAAAGGGCGTTCATGGGCAGGGGCGCGCTGGGCGCGGTGGTTGTGACGTCTGCTCTTTGCAAGTCTACTAGCTCCTGGCTTCTAGCTCCTAGCTGGTCGCAACCGGCTTTCGCAATTCGCCGCCGGGCTCCCGGAAAGGCGGCGAGCGGCAGTTCATCGGCTAGAAGCTTTTCGGCGTAATTCGCTCCGCACCAATATAAGGCTGTAGCGCTTCGGGAATCAGCACGCTCCCGTCAGCCTGCTGATAGTTCTCCACAATCGCGACCCAGGTTCGGCCCACGGCCAGCGCGCTACCGTTCAAGGTGTGTACAAATTCAGTCTTGTTTTTGCCTTCGGGACGGTAACGAATATTGGCCCGCCGCGCCTGGTAGGACTCGAAATTCGAGCATGACGAAATCTCGCGAAACAGCTGCTGTCCCGGCAGCCACACCTCGATGTCGTATGTCTTCGCCGCCGCTGCCCCCATATCGCCAGTGCATAGCGTGACCACGCGGTAGTGCAGGCCCAGTTTCTGCAAAACTTCTTCCGCATTTCGCGTGAGTTTCTCGTGCTCCTCATAGGACTGCTCCGGCCGCGTGAACTTCACCAATTCCACTTTCTGAAACTGATGCTGGCGGATAATTCCTCGCACGTCTTTCCCGTACGATCC